>JAICPX010000257.1 GCA_025929635.1 Chitinophagaceae bacterium | reverse complement strand
GTATTGAATATATCCGGGCGATCTGTTCTATGAGTTGTACTCCTTCCCAACCGCTATCATCAATACGACCAATAAAAGGAGAAATGTAAGCTGCTCCTGCTTTTGCAGCAAGAATGGCCTGGCCAGCGGAAAAACAAAGTGTGCAGTTAGTACGAATGCCGTTGTCCGTAAACCATTTGATCGCTTTTACACCATCTTTTATCATGGGTACTTTCACAACTATGTTCGGATGAATGGCGGCCAGTTTTGTTCCTTCTTCAACAATTGCTTTAAATTCTGTGGAGACAACTTCAGCGCTGATATCGCCATTAACCATTTCACAAATGGTTTTATAATGCGCCATTACGGCATCAATGCCTTTTATTCCTTCTTTAGCCATCAGCGAGGGATTAGTAGTCACTCCATCGAGAATTCCAAGCTCATTGGCTTCCTTTATTTGCGCAAGGTTCGCAGTATCAATAAAAAATTTCATGATTATATATGGGTTTAATTTTCCAATTTAGTTTCTGCTGTTTCCACGGGGGGCCTGTAATTCGCTGAGAAAATGCTATCAGCCGGTGTTTGTGAATGGATCAAAAGCTCCCGTTCAAAATAACTTGTGCGTTGAACTATTCTTATAACAAGTACTATTGCCGGTATTGATATTATTTCTCCAATAAAATCAAGTTTAGTTGAGACTATTAGCTCATCTAATTCGTCTGCACCCCGGTTAAATCTAGCATTTATTTTTCCATAAATATCCGTAATAAGGTAGCACGCCCACCACCATCCTACAATTGTCGATGGTTGCGGCTCACCTAATCTTTCTCTTAATGCATTTTGTGTTCCTTTCCAAATATCGACCATGATCTGGTAAGGCCACCAAAACCAAATGATCGGCACGAACCAGCTTCCTGCTGCCCACCCTTCAGTATATCGCGCATTATGCCACGGCAGTTGATGTAAATTATAATATGCCCTCCGAAACCACATAATGAAAAATATGATAGCAAGAATGGTCACAACAAGGCTGACTATCAGAATGATTTGTCGAGCCGTATCGCTTGTGTTGATCGCCTGCATATCCACATTTGCCAGGTCGCTTTGAGCATTCGTGATCAATGAATACTGCCAAACCAGTGAACCAATATTAACTATAGTAATTCCAAGCATGATCCAGAAAATAGAAATGATCTGCCTGGCCCTTGCAGTATTATCTCGTAAAAGCATTAA
The DNA here is from genome assembly GCA_025929635.1 of Chitinophagaceae bacterium. Lineage (GTDB taxonomy): Bacteria > Bacteroidota > Bacteroidia > Chitinophagales > Chitinophagaceae > VBAS01. Next base: position 5,364 of record JAICPX010000257.1, on the reverse strand, counting down.
TGAGTTGATCGGGGAAATAATAAAAAAGGCAGGCTCCTCACATCGCACCGCTACAACCACTTATCCTTGCTGCCTTCCGGCCCTGGGGAGGTTCAGCAGGAGCTGGTCGTGTAAGACCTGCCGCCGCAAAGATAAGGGTAGGAAGCCAGTTATACTGATGGAAACTTTGGCGTTGAAAACCTGGTATCACCCCTTTGATTTTGAATTCTTTTGAGGTTTATCTCTTAAGAAATCTTCTTTGGTGGGCAACTCGGGGTCGGGTTTTTTCTTGATCCAAATAGTTACTTCCTTCCATACCGCCGGATTTGCTTTAAGTACTGCTTTTACTGTAAGTTTTTCAACTGTGGGGTCATCCGGTAGTATCAATTCGTTGCCATCAAATTTGCCATAGGTGCTGGTAAATTCAATGTCTTTTCCTGTTAATGGCTTCCATTTGCCGTCGGAGGTTTTACCATCAACATTTATATAATTGTGAGTCCCTTTTTTAAGACTGTCTGTATAAAGATGAAAAAAGATACTGTCAACTTTTTGAGCATTACTGAGGATCGTTGATCCAATAAGGATGGAAAAAAGAAAAAACTGCTTCATTGTTTTTATAAGTCGCAAAATTGGTGCAAAGAGTTGGAAGGTCCTGTTAATGTTTTTAATTGGCATTTATCTTTCTCCATTCTCCGGGGGCCATATTTTTAATTTTCCTGAATATGCGGTTAAAATTTGAAAGGTTGGTGAAACCGCTGTCGTAACATATATCAGTAATGGCTTTTTCTTCCGTTAGCAGCCGGCAGGCATGATTGATGCGGATCTCGTTTAAAAAACTGATGTAGGTTTTGCGGGTCCTTGTCTTAAAATATTTGCAAAATGCTTCCGGTGTGAGGTTGGCTAAAGCGGCCACTTCGTCCAATGTTATGACCCGCTGAAATTCCCGGAAAGTAAACTCAATAATTTTATTCAGCCTGTTACCATCAAAAGTTTTAATGTTTCGCTGGATGATCGGTTTGGAAAGCGGTTGCATTTCCTTTTTGCTGTTCAATTGTTTTATTATCTCAAGAAAAATGATGAGTTTTTCTATTCCTTCAGCATCGGTAATATTGAATAACTTTTCAGTCAATAATTTTTTCTTTTTGCCAACAATTTGAAATCCACCGGCACTATTAATAAAAAATTGCTGCATGGATTTTGTTTCATGCAATTGCCAGAATTTCTCCCCTAAAGTTGCCTCGTCAAAAAAGACTGTGATCGCGACTGCTTTAGATTTCTTTTTGAAAAACTTTTCGTCATTCCTGAATACATGTGGCTGATTACTCCCGATCACAAAAAGATCGCCTGCATGAAACGGGCCGACATAATCGCCGGCTATCAGTGTGCCATGACTTTCTTTGATCATCGTTAATTGAATTTCCGGATGTTGGTGAAGATGATTGTACAGATGTGGCATGTCGTCTACCTGCACCTTAAAGGCTTCCTCAGTATTTTTTGGAATTTGGAAGGGAACAACTTTCATTTGGTATTCTTTATTTTATGATTCATTTCATGGTACTAAATTAATTTAAATTGGTCACCATTCTTCCGTAAACTTGCTAAAATAGTATCGGATTGGATTAATTACTGTTGCCTGTCTTATTGCCGGTAACCTTAGCTTTGTACAAAATCTATTATATGTCATTTGAATGGAAAGGAGTTTTTCCGGCATTGCTTACGCCCTTTACCAGGGAGGAAAAGCTTGACCTCGATATGTTTGAAAAGAACCTGGCTGCACAGGTAGAAGCGGGAGTTCATGGAATCATCATAGGCGGTTCACTGGGGGAGGCCAGCACCATCACAGAGAAAGAAAAAGAAGAACTTGTTGAATTTTCTGTCGAGTACCTGAATGAAGATATCCCCGTGATCATGAATATTGCAGAAAGTACCACAGCCGATGCGATAAAGCAGGCTGACAATGCGAGAAGATGGGGAGCAGATGGGATCATGTTGCTGCCACCAATGCGCTATAAGGCAGATGACCGGGAAACAATTACTTATTTTAAGTCTGTTGCGAACTCGACGGAGCTTCCGATCATGATCTATAATAATCCGCATGATTATAAAATTGATACCCGGCCTGAAATGTTTGATGAATTGATCGTTTGCAAAAACATTACCGCATTGAAAGAAAGTTCAAGGGACGTAACCAATCTTACAAGAATGAAGAACCGGTTTGGTGAACGAATAAAAGTATTGTGTGGTGTCGATACCCTCGCGATGGAGGAATTATGTCTTGGCGCCGATGGCTGGGTTGCGGGCCTGGTCGATGCTTTTCCAAAGGAAACCGTCGCCATTTATAACCTGGTGAAAGCAGGAGAGATCGAAGAAGCAATAAAAATATATCGATGGTTCATGCCATTGCTGGAATTGGATATTCATACAAAGCTTGTTCAATATATAAAACTGGCTGCGACGCAAACTGGAATCAGTAGCGAATATGTAAGGGCACCGAGACTCACGTTGGTCGGCGAAGAACGAGAAAGGATATTAAAGGTCATTAACGATGCCGTTAAGAAACGCCCGGTCATCAGTCAACTATCTGTAAGCAATCAGTGATCCATGTTTAAAAGGTTTATATTCATATTGATGTGTGTTGTCCTTGCATTTGGCGTATTGGCACAGCAAGAATGGAAACACGGAAGGTTGGAAGTAACCAAAGACGGACACTATTTGCAATATGAAGATGGCACCCCTTTTTTCTGGTTGGGCGATACGGGTTGGGAATTGTTTCATCGCTTAAAAAAAGAAGAGATTGAAAAATACCTTGAGAACCGCAGACAAAAAGGCTTTAATGTCATACAGGCTGTTATTCTTGCTGAATTTGATGGACTGACAAAGCCCAATCAATATGGTGAACTTCCATTGAACAATCTTGATCCTGCAAAACCAAATGAAAAGTATTTTGAATTGATCGATTGGACGATCCGGCAAGCAAGGAATAAAAAAATGTTTATGGGTTTATTACCGACCTGGGGAGATAAGGTAATGAAGCTTTGGGGAAAGGGCCCCATGGTTTTTACTAATGGCAATGCCCATGCGTATGGTAAATGGCTGGGCGATCGTTATAAGTCCTTTGAAAATATTATTTGGATATTAGGGGGTGACCGCCCTGCATTTAATGATTCGGTTGACAATCGTGAAATTTGGCGGTCGATGGCAAAAGGAATTTTGGAAGGAACTAACCAAAATGCGTTGATCACTTATCATCCCTGGGGTGAAGCATCATCCACTCAATTCTGGCCGGATGAACCATGGCTTGATATTCATATGTTGCAATCAGGTCATGCCAAAAAAGATAATCCTGTTTGGGAATGGATAAAAAGAGATTGTGAATTGAAACCAACAAAACCTATCCTTGATGCCGAACCAAATTATGAAGATCACCCAATTAATTGGGATAAAAAAAATGGTTACTTCAGGGACAATGAAGTAAGAAGACAATCTTATCGTTCAGTCTTTTCAGGAGGATGCGGAGTTACTTATGGCAACCAGGCGATGTGGCAATTTTACAGTGAAAGAGAAGAACCGATTGCATACCCTGAACGCTCATGGATGGAAACACTGGATAGACCGGGTGCATTCCAGGTTGGGTATTTAAAAAAATTAATTGAATCAAGATCAATAACAGACAGAATTCCGGATCAATCGATCATCAGATCAGGTCAGGGAGAAAAAGATAAATATGTAACAGCTTTTAGAGATAAGAATAACAGTTATTGCATGGTTTATTTACCTGTTGGAAATAAAGTGTCTCTAAATCTTAGTTTTATGGCAGGCAAAGACATAACAGTGTGGTTATTCAACCCAAGAACTGGTTCAGCATCTAAGCCAATAACATTTGCAAAGTCCGAGGTAAAAAATTTTATTCCGCCAGAGACAAGTGACCAAAATGATTGGGTCCTCGTTATTGATGATGCAAGTAAACAATATTCAGAACCCGGAAAATAAATTATCATGTTTAACGATGCAACAATAAATGAGATTGAAACGGTGATGCAGGATTCATGGACCGCATTTCATGTGTACAGGAAAATGAGTCTGAAACAAAGATCGGATTTTATGCGGGCCATTGCAATTGAATTGGAAGCTTCGGGTGATGAATTGATTCAAACTGCCATGAGTGAAACAAATCTTCCGGAGGCAAGACTAAGAAACGAAAGAGCAAGAACAATTTTCCAATTGAACTCTTATGCCGATGCATGCGAAAAAGGCGAATGGCTCGAGGCAAGGATCGATACCGCAATTCCCGATAAAAATCCGCCAAAGCCTGACTTGAGAAAAATGTTAGTTCCTCTTGGTCCTGTAGTTGTCTTTGGTTCATCAAATTTTCCTTTTGCTTATTCAACTGCAGGTGGTGATACCGGCTGTGCATTTGCAGCCGGTTGCCCGGTTATTGTAAAAGCACATCCTGCACATCCACAAACTTCAGAAACAGTTGCGAATGCAATTTTGAAAGCAGCGGATCAATGCAAAATGCCAAAAGGGATTTTTGCTCATGTGCATGGAGTTTCTTTTGAGGTCGGCAAAGCATTGGTAATGCATCCTCATACAAAAGCTGTTGGATTTACCGGTTCATTTATCGGGGGTAAACAATTATATGATTGGGCAAATTCACGAAAAGAACCAATTCCGGTTTTTTCAGAAATGGGAAGTATCAATCCTGTTTTTCTTTTACCCGGAAAATTGGAAGAAGCAGCAATGGATATAGCAAAATCCTATGCCGGTTCTATTACCCTTGGTGTGGGTCAGTTTTGTACTAATCCCGGTTTACTTATCGGTATCGATGGTATGTATCTTGACATTTTTATTGCGGCCTTAAAAGAAGAAATAAGAAAGGCGTCTCCCGGCAATATGCTGCATCCGGGAATTTTTAAAAATTATGTTGAGAACAGGGCGAATGCGCTTGCACAGGTGGATGTTGAAATGATAGCTGTTTCCGAGACGGAACCTGTCATCAACCAGGGAACACCAACAATTGCTTCAGCAACCGGGCAGGCTTTTTTAAATAATCCAATTTTACATAAAGAAGTATTCGGCCCTTATTCATTGGTGATCCGTTGTAAGGATATTGAAGAAATGACGGCAGTAGCTCAGCATCTTGAAGGTCAATTGACTTCTACCTTAATGGCAACCGTAGCCGATATTACAAGCAATGCAATATTAGTTGAAGCAGTTAAGAATATTTGTGGACGTTTTATTTTAAATGGTGTCCCTACGGGTGTCGAGGTGTGTTTAAGCATGCATCATGGCGGGCCATTCCCTGCTACAACCGATTCAAGATTCACCAGCGTTGGTGCTGATGGCATAAAAAGGTTCGCAAGACCAATTTGTTTTCAAAACTGG
>JAICPX010000666.1 GCA_025929635.1 Chitinophagaceae bacterium | reverse complement strand
TATCTATTTTGCCACTATTCTTCTATTCGGAAAATCATTTACAAAGCTGCAGGTCGTTGGACCGCTTTACCTGCATGATCTTTGTCTTGGACTCCTGGTTTTTTTATGTTTAGCATTTCGTTCAAGAATTAAGATTCCCTCATACTCGATCCTGCTTATGATAATGATAGCAGTTGGCTACCTGTTCGTCGATCTTTTGAGGTTTAGAAACGATGGAGTTTATTTCCTGATGGCGATAAGACAATTCAGTTTATTCCTGTATTTATTCTGTTGTATGTTGATATTTGGGTGCCGGGTACGAACTATGCCGGAAGCATTAAAAGCAGTATCACTTATCAGGTTGATCGGTTGGTGGGCAGTGATCGTACAATGCATCTATCTCACTTACGGGTTCTTTTTTGTACCGGGTTTTTCGGTATTTGAAAAAAACGATTACAACTATTTTACTCCATTGGTTGTTATGGGTATTATTACATTCTGCGCCGATGCAATTACTGACAACAGGAGCCTATTGATCAAGATTGTGAAGTTTACCGCTGGCCTCACACTTTCTTTGACACTCGGCCATTCATCCGCTTTTCTAGCGGTATTTGTTATACTTATGTTTTATGCATATGTCAAGATCAGGCCAATACAACGTTTATTTTCATTTGCCTTTATACTTATTGCTGTTTTAATGCTGCTGTTTCTGCCTCAATTCACCGATACGAATGCAAACTGGCGACTTTTATTCTGGAAACACATCATGATACGTTCTGTAACTGACGGCTACCTGGTCCTTGGACATGGCTTTGGCAAAGCCTATATGACCTATGACTATGCTCTCTATATGTATGAAGTACTTCATTCACGAATAATGATCGATGAATATTACCCGATGGCCCGTCATCTGAATCCGCCTCACAATTCTATCCTTACGCTGGTTTTTCACATCGGGCTGCTGCCCGCCCTTCTTTTTTTTACACCTCTCAGGCTTTTATCCAGGCAATTATTTCTGAAAAAGGAACCACGTGATGAGAATGTAATGTTCCTGATACTCTCCGTTTGCGGCTGCCTGGTATGGATATCATTCAATGTGATACTGGAATTACCCCATACAGCAACCTATTTCTGGCTGGTATTTTTTACCACTGTTTTCTATTTAAAGAATTGGCAAAATGGCAAATTTGTTAATGAATAGTTTTTAGATATTGACCCTATTACTTCCTCAAATTGACGATTTTTATTTAGCTTCGTCGCCTGAAAATTCATTTCTAACACCCTTCAATTCCTGCTTAATTATCAGCAGCCTTGATCAATCGTGAGACAAAACCATTTATCCTTATTGGTCTGCCCAAAAACAAAAAAAGCCCTGGATCTAAAAATATCGGAGTTAGTGGATGATAAGGTAAAAGAAGGCTTTTTAATTGAACCTGTTTCAGGAAATCAATACCCCATAATAAACTATATCCCACGATTTGTTCCATTTGAAAACTATGCCAACAGTTTCGGATTTCAATGGAATCTGCATTGGCAAACGCAACAAGATCAATATGCCAGGGTAGATCTTTCGGCCACAAGGTTTTCCCGGGAATCAAAGTGGAACGGAGATCTTCACAATGAATTGATGATGGAAGCAGGATGTGGCGCTGGCAGGTTTACCAAACATGCCGTAGACACAAAAGCCACAGTTATTTCTTTTGATTATTCGC
>JAICPX010000297.1 GCA_025929635.1 Chitinophagaceae bacterium | reverse complement strand
GTATCCAACTGCTGCTTTTGGCTCTTGGTGATGAAATGATAAATAAAATAAATAAGATTCCAGATAAAGAAATAAATGAAAAAGTAAAAAGCACCGCTTAGTACAACAAGAAGTTTGTTGATGGCATAAGGGTTATCAGGATTTCCCAAAACCTTTTTTTCACTGTCTGAAAAAAGGTTAACGTCCTTCAAAAAGCTTTTGTCACTAAGTGTAAGAAGCAATTCTATGTTTATAAATGAGATCAGGAATGCGAACACAAATGTGGTGAGGATAAAGTAGAGAAGTTGTTTTTCTAATTTCTTCTGAAGAAAGTTAAGACCAATAATAATGTAGCGCATCACATGGGTGATCAAAATGCCCATGAGTACAAAAATGCTGAGTCTTGTATAGAAAAAAATGAGTTGGTATTCATTGTTTAGTTTATCAAATGAATACGCGAAAAAGCTGTTTATAAGGGCAAACAAGCCCCACCCGCATAGCTGGAAAACCCAATACCTCTTGTTCTTTGACATAGCGGCTATAAATATAAGTTCAAAATTATAAGTTTCGGTGCGCCCGAACCCCTCCTTTTGATTAGTGGCAAATACCACACGTAAATGGAAAAGACATTCCGGGGTCGAACAATTTTATGACAGTTTTGTTAAAATACAGAATAAACTGGCTAAAACATTAATTTTACATCGTAAAAACTACACATGCAGATCATACCTGGCCCCCTATTGCAAACTATCAATTCCCCGGAAGATCTTAAAAAGCTATCCCGCGAAAAACTTCACCAGCTTTGCGATGAATTACGTCAATACATCATTGATGTAGTAAGTGTTCATGGTGGGCATTTTGGGGCGAGCCTCGGGGTGATTGAATTGACCGTTGCGCTACATTATATATACAATACGCCGTATGATCAGCTTGTATGGGATGTTGGCCACCAGGCTTATGGACATAAGATTCTTACCGGTCGGCGCGATAATTTTCCTTCAAACAGGAAGTACAAAGGATTAAGTGGTTTCCCGAAAAGAAGCGAAAGTGAATATGATACTTTTGGCGTTGGTCATTCGTCCACCTCTATATCTGCAGCATTGGGTATGGCCATGGCAGCAAAATATAAGGGCGAGAATGAAAGAAAAGTTGTGGCAGTGATCGGTGATGGAGCCATGACAGCAGGTCTTGCCTTCGAAGGATTGAATCATGCCGGCGTAGCTGACGCCGATCTATTGATCGTGCTCAATGATAATTGCATGAGTATTGATCCGAACGTAGGTGCATTAAAAGAGTATTTGACTGATATTACCACCTCTCCCACTTATAATAAACTTCGTGATGAAGTCTGGAACCTGCTTGGCAAGCTTCCTGTCGGGAAAAAATTTTCGAGAGATATGGCCTCAAAGCTCGAAGCCAGCATGAAAGGATTAGTAAGCAAAAGCAGCAACCTGTTTGAATCACTCAACCTTAGATACTTTGGCCCGATCGATGGTCATAACATCACCAAACTTGCAGATACTTTAAAAGATCTGAGAAACATCCCGGGGCCCAAGCTGCTGCACATTGTTACTGTAAAAGGAAAAGGATATGATCTTGCGGAAAAAGATCAAACAAAATGGCATGCGCCGGGTTTGTTTGATAAAGTGACAGGTGAAATACATAAAAAGAAATTTGATCTCCCCCAGCCACCAAAATACCAGGATGTATTTGGTTATACGATCATCGAGCTGGCTGAGAGAAACGATAAGATATTTGGTATTACGCCCGCCATGCCTTCAGGTTCGTCATTGAAATACATGATGGAAAAAATGCCCAACCGTGCTTTTGATGTTGGCATTGCAGAACAACATGCTGTAACGCTCAGTGCAGGCATGGCAACACAGGGCATGAAAGTTTTTTGCAATATCTATTCCTCCTTTATGCAAAGAGCTTATGACCAGGTGATACATGATGTAGCCATTCAAAAGCTCCCGGTGATCTTTTGTTTAGACAGGGCCGGTGTGGTTGGTGATGATGGCCCGACGCATCATGGCTGTTATGACATCGCTTATATGCGTTGTATCCCAAACATGGTAGTGACTGCCCCGATGAACGAAAGCGAGTTGCGCAACCTGATGTTCACTGCACAACTGGAATCAACAAAGCTTCCATTTGTAATCCGTTATCCCCGGGGTGAAGGCGTAATGGCCGATTGGAAAACGGAGATGAAGGAGATCAAGATCGGCACCGGAAGAAAACTAAAAGACGGAAAAGACCTTGCCATTCTTTCTCTTGGGCACCCGGGAAATTTTGCGGCCGCTGCGATCCGTGATTTGAAACATGATGGTGTAAATCCTGCGCATTATGATATGCGTTTTGCAAAACCATTGGATGAGGCATTGCTCCATGAAGTATTCAGCAAGTTTGGAAAAATAATCACTGTTGAAGATGGAACTGTTGTTGGCGGATTTGGTTCCTCCATTCTTGAGTTCATGAATGCTCACAATTACCAGGCTGAAATTAAGATCCTTGGAATCCCTGATCATATTGTTGAACATGGCACACCCAAGGAACTTCATCATGAGTGCGGTTATGATGCCGAAGCAATAAAGCAAGCTGTGCTTGAAATGATGAAGGGAAAAATATCTGTAAGCAGCTTGATGCAATAAAAACGAAGGAGAAGTTCTTACCCGGGATCGTTGTTTATATTTTTCTCTCATGCGACCCGAAAAAGAAAGTGCAATTCTCACTTTTTTTATATTTATAATCATCATATCTTTTTATAGCTTTCGCTCCGGCCCTTCATAGATTATTTAAACAAACCACATGGCAAAACCACTCGGCGATAACATGCCCGCAGAAAGAAAAAAGGCATTTAAGAAATTAAACATTGACCCCAGCGACAGGATAATACTTTCTCTCGACGGCGGTGGCATGAGAGGAATTCTCACCATCCAGTTATTAAAAAAATTAGAAGAAGTAGCTGAGATCCCCTGTTATGATTTAGTGGACATGGTAGCCGGTACTTCAACCGGTGGAATCATTGCTGGTTTAGTTGTCAGGGGTTTTACGGCAACTGAGATCGAAGAAAAATATGATGCGCTGATCAAAGAAGTCTTTCATAAACGACCGATTGGTAACCGATTCATCAACCCGCCGCAGTACAGCAAAAAAAGATACCGCGAATTGTTAAAAGAAATAATAGGGAATCTTTCTTTACAGGAAGCCTGCGAAATCAAAGATCTTGACATAATGATAACGTCAAGAGATATGTCGGCAGCCGAAGAGACTTTTTTCACGGCCTTTAGACAACCCGATGGCAGTTATCATGGAACGTATAAAGAGGTCTTACTAAGAGCTGTCATGGAATCGACCATGTCTGCACCAACTTACTTTTATCCCCTGGAGAGATTTGTTGATGGCGGCGTTACTACACATAACAATCCCAGTCTTGGTGCATTTATTGAGGCCATCTCATACAGCACACCAAAAGATACAGATGGAAAGCGAAAGCCATCTGCATATAAACTCCCGAATGTTACGGTGTATAGCTTTGGTACAGGTGCCACTCAACGGTTTATTAAGCCGACAAAAACATTGAACCCTAAGGGTAACGATATAAAATTCTGGCTGGATTGGCTGATCAATGAAACAAGTGAGGACGCCAGTTCCGTACAGGAAAATACTTTCCGTTCTTTGATGATAAACAATTCAGTTCGCTATAAACGATACCAGATCTCGCTGGACCCCACTGCGATGAAAAAACTGCCAAACACGGATGAATTGGATAAAAAAATGTATGGCTCAGAATGGTTATGGGACCTGGAAGAAAAATCTTTATCCAAAGTTGACCTGGCCAATCTTGCCCATTATGACCTGGTGAAAATCATTGGCCGCCAAATGGCGAAATACATTATGGAAGCAAAAAACGATTTTAAAGAAGATCTTGTGAATGAGAATGGCAATGATCAACTGGTAACTTTTTCCGGTGATGTAACCCGCATCAGGACGCAAATGAAAGACCCGGAATGGCTTGACAATTTCCAGGCTTAAACACATTACCATCTAACTTTTGTTCCATTGTTTATCGGGATTTTTAGTGCGAGCTTTAAGCTAAAAGCCGCGATGAAAATCTTTATTTGCTTACCTGTTTTGCTCTGTTCAACGATCTCATTCTCTCAAAGATCAACATTTGATATCGTAGATTATATTGTTCCCCGCGGCTGGACGATTCAGGATGCTGAGGGAATGAAAGTGCTTTCTCTTGAAAATAAGCAAAGCAACAGCTATTGTGTCATTACAATTTTTAAAAGCAAGGTCTCCGGCGCCAAAATTGAAGACGATTTCAATGCGGCATGGAATGATATTATTGCCGGCGCCTACAAAGGCCCGGCAAAACCGCTGTCAACAGAAAAACAAAAAGCTGAAGGTAATTGGTATGCGATGGCTGCTGGTGCGAGTTTGAATGTGCAGGGAATGACTGTATCGTCATTATTGACCGTATTCTCAGGAGAAAAAAGAACGTTTACAGTTTTTACATTGTTAAACGATCAAAACTATTTAACGACGATCGAACAGTTCCTTCAAAACATAGATGTCAATAAACAGGCATTGGCAAGCGTCAACAATACCAAAGAAATCCCGGTAACTAAACCCGATATTAAATCTGTTGATTCTAAAAACAGTGGTATGCAAACTTTTGAAAATTTTATTTATGAACTCCCCCACGGCTGGATAAGCAACAATAGCAATGGGCTCATGGAATTGTATCCACAACAGCTAAAGCCCCACGAAGTTTTCAGCATCGTATTATTAAAAGGGAAAATATCCAACGCGTCTTTACAGGAGGAACTGGCAAGTTGTTGGGTTGAGTTTGCTAACATACTTGGTGGACAAATGCTTCATGAAGTAAGCGGTAACAATTATAATGCTGATGAGATAAGTAAGACAGATGCGGGTTGGGAATACATCGCCGGGCATGGCTCAATGAGAAAAGGAGTAGATTATTTTGTTCATGCTTATATAATCAAGGCCAAAGAAAAAATTGAAAGAGTGATCGTTTTTTCAAAAGAAATACGGCTTGATGCCATGCGGAGTAATATCGACCCGACAAAACATCACTACCCTTATTATCTAACAGTTACCGACTTTATTTTCAACCTCCGGTTTGCCAATCTTCAAGCAGTTGAGCTAAAAAAAGCAACGCTGAAGGGAAATGAAATAACAGGTGTTTGGGCAGGCATTGGTTTTGGTGCAGGCAGGTTACGGGCAACCTATGCTGCTTTCTTTTCTAATGGGCAGGTTTTTTATGGCGACCCATTCCCTGTAAATGGCTTACTGAATTTAGATACTCATGCCGAAAAGGAAAGATCAAGGCGAAATTGGGGAACCTACACATTTCAAAATGGAAAAGGTACCGTGAAAATGAGCTATGGCAGTTTTCCAATCAGTTTGGAAGGCGATAAGCTGGTACTGTCGCCAATAAAAGAAAAGCACAACTTCATCCGTATGCCTGATGTTGACGATACGAAATTAAATGGCACATGGATGATAAAAGGAGCAAACGATCAGCCTTTCTATGTCACGTTCAAAACGGATGGGACTTTTACGGACCAGGGTGCATTAAGAGTATTGGATCACACGGTTTATGATTATTATAGTATTGCGGACGGCGGTGGCACCGGGTCCTATTTTATAAAAGATCATTCAATTGTCTTTACATACAGCGATGGCAGGGTTTTGCAGATCGCGTTTCCCGGTTTGCAATTTACGCGGAGTAATAATTCTCCAAAAGAGTTGATCCTGAGTTTTAATAATGATTTATTGCTAAAACAATAATTCATTTGCCAATTTCTGATTTTGTAAATTTAAGTATGCAACGAACCGTGATTATTCTTGCATGCTTTTTTAGCCTCATGCTCATTGGGACAAATTTATTTGCGCAACAATATCCCTTTGTACACTACACGCCTAAGGACGGGCTCATCAGTAATCAAATAAGAAACATTTACCAGGATAGCAAAGGCCGGCTTTATTTTT
>JAICPX010000034.1 GCA_025929635.1 Chitinophagaceae bacterium | reverse complement strand
TGATGCAGCCTTATAACTTTCTAAGGTTCCCGTAAATCTTCCCTGCAAACTATCTGATGCGAGTACATCAACAATATGACGAAGTGTGTCAGGGTGAAATAGGGAATCTGTCAATGCAGGCTGCGAATTTGTATTCAAAAATGAAAAGAGGAATATAAAAAAGCTTCCAATTCCTTTTGCGCATTTCATTTCAACAGGTTCTTAATGGTATCAATTACTTTTTGAAGATTACTTGCATCCTGCCCACCTGCAGTTGCCAGTGTTTTTTGTCCACCTCCACCGCCCTTTATGATCGGCGCAACATGCTCCTTAATTATTTTTCCTGCATCCAGGTTTTTTGAAGCAACGAGCTTTTCATCAATACTTACGGCTACAGATGGTTTGCCATTTATACTCGTACAAAGAACAACCACGTAATCGTCAAGATCATTTTTCAGATCAAAACAGAGTTTTTTCAATGCATCAGCATTGCTTACATCCACAACTTCTCCAATGAAGTTTATTTCGTTGACGACCTGGTTTTTTTGCACCAGCTCTTTGCGGACCGCCGCCAGCAACTTGTTTTCAAAACTTTCAACCTGCTTTTTCAGTGAACTGTTTTCTGCCAGGGTTGTTTCTACCGTTTTTAAAATGTCTTTAGGATTTCTGAATTGCTCCCTGATTGAATTCAGCTCTTCCAATTTTTTATTGAGAAAGTTTTCTGCCGCCTCACCCGAAACGGCCTCGATACGTCTTACGCCGGCAGCAACAGCCGTTTCATGAGTTATTTTAAATAAACCAAGTTCACCGGTTGAGCCAACATGTGTGCCACCACAAAGTTCAACCGAATAAGTTGGATCGATGATCACGACCCGGACAACATCCCCATATTTTTCACCAAACAATGCCATTGCCCCGATCTTCATGGCCTCATCTTTTGGCATTTGCTTAATGACAACAGGAATATTTTCTCTAATCTTTTTATTAACCAATGATTCGATCTTCACAATCTCTTCATCGCTGACTTTAGCAAAATGTGAAAAGTCAAAACGGAGATGCTCATCATTTACCAGGCTTCCTTTTTGTACTACGTGTGTTCCCAATACTTTTCTTAATGCTGCATGAACAAGATGTGTAGCGGAGTGATGTAATTCGGTCTTTTTTCTTATTAAAGGATCAACTTTGGCAATAACTTCCCCTGATAAATCAGAAGGAATAGAATCGGTAAAATGAATGATGAGATCATTTTCCTTCTTTGTATCAATTACATCGATTTGCTTATCGCCAAATGTCAATTGCCCTTTGTCTCCAACCTGCCCGCCACTCTCCGCATAAAAAGGAGTTATTTCCAATACAATCTGGTAACCATCCTTTCCTTTTGCTTTTACCTTCCTGTATTTAACAACTTTCGTTCTTGACTCCAATTCATCATAACCTACGAATTCATTTCTGGCATAATCATCAAGTACAACCCAATCTTCTGTATCAACAGCTGTGGCCGCACGGCTTCGTTGTTTTTGTTGTTGCATTTCTTTTTCAAAACCTTCTTCATCAACCTTGATCTTTTTTTCAGATGCGATCAACCGTGTTAAATCAATTGGAAAACCATAGGTGTCGTATAGTTCAAAAGCATCTTTACCGGTAATTGTTATTATTGGTTCATAATCTATGACAACAACATTATTTTTTTCTGTTGCAATTATATTGTCCATTCTTTTCAGTCCCTTGTCCAAAGTCCTTAGGAAAGAATCTTCTTCTTCTTTTACAACCTTACTTACAAAATCAACTTGTTTATGCAATTCAGGAAATACATTCTCAAACTGTTTTGCAATAACGGGTATCAGCTGAAACAGTAAAGGTTGCTTATAATCCAAATAAGAAAAGTAATAACGAACAGCGCGACGAAGAACTCTTCTGATTACATAGCCGGCCCCGGTATTTGACGGCAATTGCCCATCAGCTATTGTAAATGCAATGGCACGAATATGGTCTGCAATCACCCTGAATGCCACATCGGGTTTGCTATCACTATTGTTGTACTTTTTCCCGGTGATCTTTTCTGTTGAAACAATCGTCCCGGTAAATACATCCGTATCATAATTCGAAATCTTACCTTGTACCACTTTCGTCAATCTTTCCAATCCCAGCCCCGTATCAACATGCTTTTCCGGAAGTGACTCAAGACTCCCGTCTTTCAACCGGTTGAATTGAATAAACACATTGTTCCAGATCTCCATCACTTCTCCTGTCTCGTCATTATTTACCAAAGCATGCCCATCATTATTTGCATTTGGGCGGGCATCATAATGAATTTCACTACAGGGTCCGCAAGGACCGGTATCACCCATCTCCCAAAAATTATCTTTCTTATTCCCCATGATGATCCTGTC
The DNA here is from genome assembly GCA_025929635.1 of Chitinophagaceae bacterium. Lineage (GTDB taxonomy): Bacteria > Bacteroidota > Bacteroidia > Chitinophagales > Chitinophagaceae > VBAS01. The sequence goes on along the minus strand of JAICPX010000034.1, from coordinate 16,306 downwards.
TTCTGATACCCATTTCTTCCATTCATTAAAGGCTTCTTCATCTTTAGGCAATCCTTCCTTCGCATCACCCTCAAAAATGGTTACGTAAAGCCTGCTTTTATCAAGTCCATACACTTTTGTCAGTAATTCCCAGCTCCATTCGATCGCCTCTTTCTTAAAATAATCACCAAAGCTCCAATTGCCAAGCATTTCAAACATTGTGTGATGATAAGTGTCCACTCCCACTTCCTCCAGGTCATTGTGCTTGCCGCTTACGCGTAAACATTTTTGCGTGTCGGCCACTCGTTTATGTGGTGCCGGTTTATTTCCCAAAAAATAATCTTTGAACTGGTTCATACCCGCATTGGTGAACATCAGCGTTGGGTCATTCTTTATCACGATCGGCGCTGACGGAACGATCACATGTCCTTTTGATGCAAAAAAATCCATGAATTTTTGTCTTATCTCGCCACTCGTCATCATAAATTATTAGGTTGATTTTTGCTTTTGAGAAGATTATATTTGCCTTCCCTGTAAAAGTGGCCAAAGGTAACGATAAGCCACCAGTGAATGAAGCGCCGCCTGCAGGTTCCAACCAGCCAATGATCCGTTCCCACCGACACGGCAAGGAACATGAAAAAGATCAAGTATTATTATAATACCCATACGCTCCGGTATGAAAAACTGGAAACTCCCCTGCGGGTAAAACTGCTGCGTGTTTTTGGCTTTATTGCCGCAGCTGTTGTTACTGCCGCTATCATATCCGTCCTGGCATTTCGTTTTGTAGGCTCCCCAAATGAAAAACTATTACGTGCAGAGAATGAAAGAATGAAAGACCGCTATCGTGCGTTGAGTGCACAAACTAAAAAAATTGAACAGCAGATGAAAGAACTGGAAGACAGGGATAACGAGGTCTACCGTTCAATATTTGAAGCAAGCCCGATTCCTGACAGCGCAAGATTAGAAGAGTTAGAAAAAGAAAGACAGATCGCCCTTGTTGAAGGTATGGACCAAAGCGACCTGATAAACTCAATTGCGACCACGCTTAACCAGATGGGCAGCCGCATAAAAGTACAGCAGGCGTCATATAAAGACCTGGCCGGCATGGTTAAGAATAAAGAAAAAATGATCGCCGCCACGCCGGCCATCCAGCCGGTAAGCAATGCCGACCTTAAACGGATAGCCTCCGGTTATGGGTATCGTATCGACCCGGTTTATAAAACAGTAAAGCTGCACCCGGGTCTTGACTTTAGTGCGCCGGCCGGGACACCGATCTATGCAACTGCTGACGGATCTATCGAAGTGGCAGGAAATCGCGGAGATGGTTATGGAAACTGTGTGATCATCAATCACGGCTATGGTTATAAAACTTTATATGGCCATATGTTCCGCGTGAAGGCAAGAGCGGGGCAAAGAATAAAACGCGGAGAAGTTATCGGTTATGTTGGCAGCACCGGCAAAAGTACCGGCCCGCATTGTCACTACGAAGTGATCAAGAACGGAAATAAAATTGATCCTATCTATTTCTTTTATAATGATCTTACCCCTGAGCAGTTTGACCGTTTACTTAAACTCGCTGCTGCATCCAATCAGAGTCTTGATTAAAGAAGTTTTCTGGATGCTGGATACTGGATACCAGATAATCCAGTATCCAGTATCCAGTATCCGGTATCTAACATCCAATATCCCAGTTTACCCGGCAGCCAACTTTTCCACACCTGTTAACTTCGTTGCTCAGCACACTTCAACGTCCTTATCTTTACCACGCATTATGGCGAAAACACTTCAACAGATCACTTTTGATTTTTCTTCAGAAGAAGAAAAAGATGTCAGGATTACGGGGCACGAAACGGATCCGAGACTGGAAGAGGAAGTAGATCCAGGATTGGAAGAAGAGTCTGCGCCCGTTGAAGAAAACGATCCGGCTCCGGCCGATCCGGTAACTACAGTTGTTGAAGCTTTAGAGAAAAGAAGATCACCTCGCGGACGTTTATCATTGAAAGAAGTTCATTTAAACGCAGACCTCATCCAGATCCCTCCAGATGAAATTCTTTTTCAAAAGCAATATTACTCTATCGGTGAAGTATCAAAATGGTTCAGGGTGAATCAATCACTGATACGATACTGGGAAACCGAATTTGATATTCTTGAACCAAGAAAGAACCGAAAAGGCGACCGCTTCTTCCGCCCCGTTGATGTTAAGAATCTTGTTTTGATCCATGACCTGCTTCGCCGCCGCAAATTCACAATAGAAGGCGCCAAGGAATTCTTAAAAAAGAACAAGAAAGCGGATGAAAAATTTGCAATGATCCAGTCACTTGAAAAGATCAAATCATTTTTGAATGAGCTGAAAGCGAGTTTGGGATAATATTATTTTCCAAATTGTGATCCCCTTCATATCTTAAATTACTTTCCCTTATCAGGTAGGATCTCATAAAGTCCCTGACTATAGTATCATTATCGGAGGGCAAATAATGTAGCACCTGATACTTCTTTTATTCATTATATGATCATTGTTCCAATTTTCCTGAGATCCTTACCTCTTTATTAGCCCCGGCCAAATCGATCTTCAACTCTTCCATTGTTTTCAGTATCTCCAGGCTTTTTTGCTGCTTTAATTTATTGAACTCCGGAACTGAAATTGGAGCCGTAAAAAAATCAACGCTTATTAGAAACGAATTTGACTTTATTTCAGTTAAAAAAACCGAGCTTCCCTCTATTTGCGGGTGCAGCAATTTTGTTTTTGCAGCGTCGATAAATTTATTGAGTGTTTCAGTTGAGACTCCGACATCTATCTCTAATCGAATTTCCGCTTTTCGTTGTGTTCTTAAAGACAGGTTGTCAAGTATACTATCCACCATTTGCTTGTTGGGAACTGACACATAGGTTTTCTGATCGGTCCTTATTCTTGTGCTCCGTAAACCAATCTTTTCAACTGTGCCCGTCACCTGCTGCACATGAACAAGATCACCAACTGAAAACGGTTTGTCAAAGAAGATAATAAATGAAGCGATCAGGTTTTCCAGGCTTTCCCTAAGCGACAATGCAATGGCAGCGGTAGCAATGCTTAATCCCGTGATGAGGCTGCTGATATTAAAGCCAAATGCTTTTAGTATCATTAAAATGCCAATAACACCGAGGACCACTTTAAAAAAGTCTTTAAAGAAAATGATAAGCTGGTTATCGGTTTGGCTTGCCGTGAGGTCTGCCTTTCTTTCCAGGATAAGTGCTATAAAATCGATCATTCGCAACAATAGCCAGATAAATGAAATGATCAGGATCAGCGTACCAGCCGTATGAACAATGTCTTTTAAGTTGTATTTATAGATCCCGATGTCCCAATAGCCGGGAAATGTAAGTTTATACAATGCGATAATTGCCACCAATATCAGAAGAAATACCCCAAGCGGTTTGGCTACCAGGTCGGAAAACGATCTTTTATCAACTCCCTTGAATATGTGTTTTACAACTGCATAGATAAGTCCGGCAAAATAGCGCGAGATAACACGCTTTAAAATGAACACAAAAAGAATAACACCAATTACAACCAAATATTTCCAGACCGGGTTATCAAATACTGAATCATTCAAAAACTCGTCCATAGTTTGCAAAAATATGCCAAAGGACCGAGTGAGTAGTGAGTGGTGGGTGATGAATGATGAAATAGTCACAACTGACCTCTTTCCAGTCACAGAATATTATGAACTTACCTGATCTGGTAAATTTCAAGTTCGTTCTTCTTTAATGCAAACGCTTTAGTAGAGGTAAAAAGTAACGACTGCGCTTTCCTGAAGCTTTCCGGGAGTTTTACTTCCTGCATGACCAGGTTTCCCGGCTGGTAACGCATCAACGAATCATTCCGGGTGCCGGTGATCAGATTTCCTACCGCTTTAAAGTTATTATACCCCGTGAGTGAGAAGATATTTTTTAATGTGCCATAATAATCGAACACGTACACTCCTTTCTCCTTATCATAAAGATAAAGATAGCCATCCTGGTCATTGATAGTAGTAAATGAAAACGCTTCATCAAATAACTGCCGGAAATCTGTTGAAGCAAAAAGCAGTTTACCCTCCTCGTCAAGCTTTTTCAACTTATGTTCAAACTCATCATAAAGCCAAATGCCGTTGTCGTAAGACAAACAAACGGCCTGCACCTGGAAAATATCCTGTTTACGAAAATCGATTGTACTGCGAATATTTAATAAACGATCAAGGACAACGATCGTCGAAAAATCTTTGTAATAGAGCAGGACCCTTAATGGGTTTGAAACATCGATCTGTGCAACCTTTCCATATTTTCTTATATTGTTAAATACAGCGACCGAGTCTCCTTTTTCATTGATCTTCTTTAGCTGGTCTGATGAATTCAAGAGGTACAGGTTATCAAAGTTGTCTGCGGTAAATGCCACGATATCACCTTTTAACTTCTTTAATAATTGAAATGAAGTATCGTTTTGGGCGCCCGCTTTTACGCAACAGGCTGAAAGCAATAATGGTATAAATAGGTTTTTAAGCATTTATCGCCGAATTATCTTTTCATCTTTTTTTAAGAACGACCTTAGGTGTAATTCATTGCCATCAAACACAGCATACGTGTAATAATGTATCCAGTCACCTAAATTTATGTACCGGCTTCGATCAGAAAGACGAAAATCAATGGGAAGGTGTCTATGCCCAAACACAAAAAAATCAAAATTTTTTTGTTTTAATATCTCTTTAGAATAAATGATCAGCCATTCCTTGTCTTCCCCAAGAAAAACTTCTTCGGAAACACCCGTTTGTGCCCGGCTGCGGCGGCTGAAATAATTGGCAAGCCCCATTCCCAAATAGGGTGGAAGAATTCCAAAAAGCCATTGGCAAAAAGGATTCCTGAATATCTTTTTGAGAAATTTATACCCTTTATCGCCTGGCCCTAATCCATCGCCATGACCTACCAAAAATTTCCTGCCGTTTCGTTCAAACTCTTTTGGTTCAACATATACAGGAATGCTTAGCTCTTTCTGGAAATAATCTTTCATCCACATATCATGATTGCCAATAAAAAAATGCATGGGTATACCGGCATCAGATAGTTCAGCAAGCTTGCCAAGCAACCGGGTATAACCTTTAGGAACTACTTTCCTGTATTCATACCAGAAATCAAACATATCGCCAACAAGAAAGATCTCTGCTGCATCATTCTTTATTTCATCTAAAAATCGAACAATATGTTTTTCTCTTTGAAGACTTGAAGCCGCATCCGGGGCACCAAGATGAAAATCGGAGAGGAAGTATATTTTTTTATTGAAGGGAAATGCCACGAAATAATATTATTTCCTTTGTTTCATGTATTGCAGCACATCGCCTGATTCAATTACCGGTTTGCCTTCTACATCGCCATGATACCAATAGATCCATGCTTTTGTTGTTTTGTCGCCAATGTGCACATCAGCAACATCACGGCGGTACAGCGGTATTTCATCAAAAGCAACATTCACGCCTTCATAATCATCAAGCTGTCCCATGGCCCAGGAGAACTCGTTCTTATTCCTGATACAATACAATTCACCAAGGATAAATTTTTCTTCACCGGATGGCCTGGCAGCAGGATAATCACCAAGATCATAAAGTTTCCCCTTTACTTTTGCGTCCCCCACGAGGTCGAAATAACGACTGATATATTCATATGCAGGGCTGCGAAAGCCGCTACGTAAGGATCCATATACGAATAGCTGATAAATTTCCGGATTTTTCATGCACTAAAAGTACACAACTATGCATCAACCAAAAAACAATAAACTTCTTTAGGTCCATGAACGCCCACAACTAATGTTTTTTCAATATCGGCAGTACGGCTTGGTCCGGTAGCGAAGGTGATAAGTGAAGGTAATTGATCTTTATACTTGTCCTTTACTAATGTCAGTGCATCCTTTATGTCATAAACAAGTTGGCTGGAAAACGCAATGCAAATATGAACGGGTGCATACACGCTGGCGGTTCTGCCTGATGCCTGGGCTGTACTCATAACCAAGCTGCCTGTGCGGGCAACAAGGTATTCGCAACTGGTTACGCTTACATCACAATTGGCAAGGTCTTTATTCGTAAATCTTTCTTCTAATGATGTACCAACCATTTCCCTGATCCTGTCTTCAGCACAGTACACTTTTTGCCAATCGCTTTTTTTAATAAGGCTATTGAATTGAAAAGCCAGTTCCTGCCTGTTCACACAAAATATAAATCTGCCGCCAAGCGAATTGAATTGCTCGGCAAATACAACCTCAAGCTCTTCTGATGAAGGGGGGAATACCGATTGATTGTTCTCACTTTGTGGAAAAGGAAGAGGCGTTGAATGACTCAACGCCTTTCTTATTTTTTTGAGAATTGATTCTTTTGATGGAGAAAATTTCATTCCCGTTATTTAATTATGCCGGTAATGGGAACATACCCGAGCCGGCACCTGCCGTTCCTTCTTCAGGAGATTTTTTTTCGGCAGGCTTCTCTACTGGTTTCACTTCTTCTGCTGCTGTTTCGCTTACTGGCACATCCAACACTTTCTTTTCTTCGAATGGTCTCTTGCCAATCAGCGCTTCCACATCGCTTTGAAACAACACCTCTCTTTCCAACAAGGCTTCTGCAAGAATTCTAACCTGTTCTTTTTTCTGAATTAATAGCCCCTTTGTTCGTTCATAACCATCATCGATCAGTTTGCGAACTTCCTGGTCAATGAGCTTGGATGTTTCCTCTGAATATGGTTTCGTGAACGCATTTTCCTGCTGCGGATCATAAAAGCTTACATTGCCCACTTTATCATTCATACCATAGATCGTAACCATTGAATAAGCGATCTTGGTTATTTGCTGAAGATCGTTTTGTGCCCCGGTAGAAATTTTTCCGAAGAATATCTCTTCACTTGCACGACCACCCAATGTCATACAGATCTGGTCCATCAGCTGATCGATATTGTAGAGGTATTGCTCCTTTGGAGTATACTGGGCATAACCCAATGCAGCCGTTCCCCTTGGAACAATTGTTACTTTCAACAAGGGGTACGCATGTTCAAAATACCAGCCGCAAATGGCATGGCCAGCCTCATGAAATGCAATAATTTTTTTCTCTTCAGGCAAAATGATCTTGTTCTTTTTTTCAAGACCGCCGATCACCCTGTCAACTGCATCCTGGAAATCGGCCATTTCAACTGATTGCTTTCCTTTCCTGGCTGCGATCAATGCCGCTTCATTACATATATTGGCAATATCGGCTCCGGCAAACCCGGGAGTTTGTTCTGCCAGCTTATGTATATCTACTTTGTCAGAAATTTTGATCGGTTTTAAATGCACTTTGAAGATGGCTTCTCTCCCTTTCAGGTCGGGTTTGTCAATTGAGATCTGCCTGTCAAAGCGCCCCGGACGAAGCAACGCATTATCCAATACATCAGGTCGATTGGTTGCCGCCAATACAATAATACCTGTATCCGTACCAAAGCCATCCATTTCAACCAGTAATTGGTTCAGTGTGCTTTCTCTCTCATCATTGCTCATCATAATATTCTTACCCCTGGCACGGCCAATAGCGTCTATTTCATCAATAAAAATTATACAAGGAGCTTTCTCCCTTGCCTGCTTAAAAAGGTCGCGAACGCGACTGGCACCCACACCGACAAACATCTCAACAAAATCACTTCCACTCAGGCTAAAAAACGGAACCTGTGCCTCACCTGCCATGGCTTTTGCCAGCAACGTCTTACCAGTACCGGGAGGACCGATCAACAAGGCACCTTTTGGTATTTTACCTCCAAGGTTTGTATACTTCTTTGGATTTTTTAAGAAGTCGACGATCTCCATCACCTCTACTTTCGCTTCATCAAGACCCGCCACATCCGCAAAAGTGATATTGACCTTTGTCCCTTTATCAAACAACGTAGCTTTTGATTTACCGATATTAAATATTCCTCCAGGGCCTCCACCCGCACCAGCACCGCCACTCATTTTACGCATCAATAATATCCAGATAGCAAGGAATAATAAGACAGGCAATAAAAAATTCAGGATACCCGAAAACCAGGTGCTGTCTTTCTTGGAAATATATGGGTCGTATTCTGCGTCAAGTTCCTTCGGGAAAAACGTCGGATTTTCTTTTTTAAACTCAAGTATCTCATCGCGAAATCTTTCGTTAGATTCAAAACTGAATTGGGGAGGTTTTTCATCCTTCTGACTTGAAATAGGACTTGACGGCAACTTGCTCTGGTAATACTTCAAGCTATCTTTCTTAATGGATACTCTTACCAGGTTTTTGTTAGGTATCTCAACATATTCTTCCACATGATGCTTCAGTAACATGTTCTTGAACTCCGCTACAGAAATTGTTTCCGTTCTTTTTGCAAATGGCCCGTAAATCGCAAACCCTATCACCGTAGCAAGCAAAATTGCCCAGATCCAGTAGTTACTGAACTTGGGCCCTTTCTTATTATTTTCATCACGGTTTGGTTGAAACCGCGGAAATTTATCGTTCTTATTAAAATTTTCTTGTGACATTGTTTCTTTCCTCTTTCCCAGCATCGAACCGTTTTCGTTAGTGCTGTTTGATTTATATACTTTTATAAAAGATCTTTAGTTTTCATCATGCTCTGCTGATACTGCATCACTCCACATTTCCTCCAGCTTATAAAATTTCCTGGTCTCGGGCAGCATCACGTGTACCACCACATTCACGTAATCAATGAGCACCCATTGAAGGTTTTTTAATCCTTCATGCCGGTACGGGTTTTCATCACAATTCTTCTTCATTTCATGCTCAACAAATTCGGCTATCGCTCTCACCTGCGGCTGGCTACTGGCTTCGCAAATGATGAAAAAATCGGCAACAGCTTCATTTACTTTCCTCAGGTCGAGCGAGATAATGTTCTCACCCTTTTTCTCCTGTATAGCGTTGATGATGGTTTTTATGAGTTTTGAGTTCTTTGTTAAACGGACCGTGCTTTTCTTTCTTCTTGTAGCCAATACTGACAATTGTTCCAATAATTTGTTTTTAAGGTTAGACGTTTTTGTTATTCATTACAGGTCACTTGTTATTAAGAATGGGCTTCTTCATAGAAACAGATAATCAATAACAAGAACTTGATTTACTTTGTCAAAAATAGTAATTAATTGCCACTACAATTTGCCGGCAATCCAATAGGAAAGCCCTTTATTGAGCTGCAATCAATAGATAGCACCAACAAATATGCCATGGGGCTTATTCATCCGCATCATCTGACGGAGGGACAGGGTGAATCTCAACATGGTACGGTGATTTTTACCCGGGAACAAACGGCTGGAAAAGGGCAAAGAGAGAAAATATGGAAGTCGGAAAAAGGATCAAATATTGCTCTTAGTGTTCTGTTAAATCCTTTCCCGCTAAGGATTAGCGATCAATTCAAATTGAGTGTGTGTGTCGCAGTTAGTATCCACAATTTTTTTTCGTCATATGCCGGAAATGAAACAAAAATTAAATGGCCCAATGATCTTTATTGGTGTGACAGGAAGGCAGGCGGTGTCCTTATTGAGAATGTTGTTGGAAGTTCGGAGTCGGCAGACAATAGCCGGCAGTCAGCAGTAGGAAGTGACATCCCTTATACTCATCACTCACCTCCTGACAGCTATCGGGACCCTACTCACAATTGGAAATGGGCCGTTATTGGCGTTGGAATAAATATTAATCAAACGGCATTTTCCTCAGACCTTCCCAATCCTGTTTCATTAAAACAAATCACCGGCAACACCTTTGATCCGCCTGGATTGGCAAAAGAATTCTGCAACATTCTTGATAAGAATTACCGCTTGCTGATTGAGGGAAAATTTAAAGACCTTTTCTATTATTACCAGGATCATCTGTATAAACGGGACGAGATTGTAAAATTGAAAAAGTCAAATCGTGTTTTTGAAACAACTATAAAAGCCGTTTCAGAAACAGGACAATTGATCACTCAGCATTCCTTTGAAGAAAGATTTGAGTTTGGAGAAGTGGAATGGATAGTTTAGTCAAATGACTCATACAGGTCGAATGGGTCATATAAGGTTGATGAGTCACTCCTCTGTTTGACTTATATGAATTATATGATTTGTATGACTATGGACCAGTGACTCAAGACTATTTACTCTTCCTGTCCTGGAACAAAATAAAGTTTCTTGTAAGTGTAAATGCCCAACGGAACTCGCCATCACCCCAGTTTGAAACAGTTTTACGAATAAACCGGTTCTCCAATATTTCTGTAGCATTCGTAAAGTTCAAATGAAATACATGGCCCTCGGTCAGGATCTCAAACCCGATCCCGAAAGGATCATATAATTTCAGATTGGCTGCTTCGAAGGCATCTCTTGTACTCTGAGAACGGAATGGATGAAAGTAGTCGGCAAGTATTACTATTTTTTTACTCAACGGTATTCGTATAGCGCCGCCTAAAGCAAAAATATTCTCCTGGTCATAAGGTACAACATGATTTGTGTGGAGAAAAAGCGGGTTGAATTGCAAGCTTACCTTGCCGAATTTTCTGGCCAATAGTAGCTGTATGACCTGGCTATGGCGATCACTAAAATCTTCAAAAGAGGTTTCAGTAACACCAAGGAGACGATTCGATCTTCTTTGCGTCGAAACAACATCATTTATATACATTGTTAAAGAAACAGCAGAGCCAGTACCTTTTTCCATCTGCTGCAAAAGCTGCCATTTCAATCCTAATTCCCATTGTTGAGCTACAGACAATCCTTTTGCCCGTGCCGCAACAATATTGAATTTATCACTAAGTCCCAACTGGAACCCAATTCTGACATCCGTTGAATTATCAAGACCAAAAAATCTTTTAATGCCGCCTCCATCACCCCCTATATCACCAAAACTGTGTGCAATATTAAAATCCAATACCCCTTTTCTTAACACTTCTGCAGATTTTGTATTGATCACCTTTTGTGAATAAAATACTTTAACAGGAGTCGCTTCTGCCATTTCAGGTGTCGTGATCGCAACTGTGGAATCCTCCTGGGCGGCAGAATTAAGAAATGCAAAAAACAGGATGATTGATAATATGCGCTTCATATTTGTTGTTTTGGGTTTGTAAAAATATATCGAAGCCCGAAGCAAGAGGGTTGCTTCTGTTAAGGTAGAGGAAATATTTAAAGCGTAAGAAGGTTACTTAAATTCCTTACATCATTCTCGCAATGTTAGTAAGTAGTTTCTCGGGTCTTGTTGCTTCGCTCCGCTTACAATTACGTCCTTGTGCCCTTATTTCTTTTTTGCAGCAGGCTTCTTTTGGCTTGTTGTTTTTCTTTTATAAACCTTTTTCTTTGGTGGTGTGTATGGATATTTCTTAAACCACCACGTTTTCTCCGTCACATTGCCCACTATATCTTCCACCCGTACCTTTAATTCATGGACTCCATATGGACACTGTTCATCAAAAACATAAACATGACTTCTCCCCTTGTCGTTTGTGAACATCAGCCATTCACCATCAAGTTCTGCACGAAAAGATCTTACTCCAAAATTATCAGTGGGAGTAAAAACAATCCTGGTTAGCGGGCTGAGATCAAGCGTGTCCTTTCCCCTGCCGGGAGCATTGATGTTTGGTGGAATGGTATCAAGGAATGCCTGGAAATTTCCAAGATTATCAAATGCGGCCGATATCCAGCCATTCTCAAATTTTCCTCTTCTGATCGCCCTGGCCCCTTTCCATTCTTTTAAGATCACGAGCTTATTCTTCAAATTATCGCCTACCGCTTTGATGGATTTAAGTCTTACTGAAAAATCAGAATGTAATGGATAGACCGGGTTGCCAAAATGATGCTGTGCACTTACAGAACCGGCAGGGAAAATATTATGTTGTGCGTAAGAAAACGGAATGCTGTCATACAACACTTCTTCAGGCATATAAACCTCAAATTCCTTTTCATCGACGATATTTACCTGGCCAGGGATCAATAACTTTCCAATGGCAGGTGTTTTATAATTTTTTGCGAGACCCGGCCGGTACTGAACCTGGAAAGCGAGGGTTGAGACATTTTCATTTGCATCCAACACCTCGATTGTTATATCATGAACAAGTGTGTCATTTAATTCAATTACACCGTTTCCACCCAATTCCTGGTAGACATGTCCCCGGAATCCCGGCAGCTTTGAAAGATGTTGAACAAAAGACCCGCCACCATTCCTGAGTCTTTTATCTACATGTGCATTTATGTAATCTGATTCCGGGTACGTGATACTGTCTAAGATAAAACCAATTTGTGGTATAAAATCATAAGTCAGATGCGCACCATAGATCCCATTTGCACCCTTTGAACCGGTTACGCGATCAGTGGCAGTAATTGCAAAACTCAATTTGTTATAACCAGTTAAGATTTTTCTGGGTTTGGTGAAATACCCACTGTCTGTTCTGACCACGCTGATCATTTTCGGTGTCTGTAAATAGGTACTTATGCTCCTGTCATAAATAGCAAGTTTGGAGACTGTAGGAGCCACGTCGTCTTTTACATCAAATCCAAAAAGCAACGTATTCAATGACCGCTGCGTTTTTGTATCCCGGATCTCAAAATGTAAATGCGGGCCTTGTGATCCCCCGGTATTCCCGCTTTTAGCAATAAAATCTCCTTTGTTTACTTTAAAGTCATTTTCAGAAAAATCCAATTCAATTGCCCATGATTCCTTTTCTTGTTGTTTTTGTCGTACATGATTTTCCAGCGCAGGATAAAACTCGTTCAGGTGAGCATATAAAGTCGAATAACCATTCGGATGATTGATAACAATAAATTTTCCAAAGCTCAATGGCCTGATGCCGATATGTGCAATATATCCGGGTGCTGAAGCAAGCACTGGCAAGTTCTCTCTTTGTTTAGTTCGCAGATCAAGCCCCATATGCCAATGGCCTGGCCGCAATTCGCCGAAATTTGCCGTCAATTCCATAGGGATCCCCAAGGGATTGCCAAAATAACCCTGGGGATATTTTGAGGCACCGTCTGAATAGTCGCCACCTGGCTGGCTCTGAACACCTAAAAATGAAATTACTCCCAGCCACAAAGCAGCGAGCTTTATAGTATTTTTGCCTTTGATCATTGTTAAATCAATTAACACAAACCTTGCCTTTTCTAGTGAGGGCATTTGTCTAAATTAGACGCCAAATAAATACATCATGACCAGAACAACCTTATCAAAAGCAAAAATTGCGATCGTTGCCTTTCTTTTTGCTTCTTTTTCTGCACATAGTCAAAACTGCGAGGTGGATAATCAATTATTGAAGGGAAGTTATACGGGAGATTGTAAGAAAAACAAAGCCCATGGAAAAGGCAAGGCGGTTGGCACCGATACGTATGAAGGTGATTTTAGAAATGGCTTGCCCGACGGGCAAGGCACTTATATCTGGCCCAATAAAAGCATATTTAAAGGAAAATATGTAAAAGGTATGCGTGAGGGAAAAGGAGTAATGACCTTTAAAATGGAAGGCCGGCAGGATAGCGTCGTCGAGGGATATTGGAAAAAAGATGTGTATATCGGGCAACATGAAAAACCCTGGGAAGTGTATTCAAAAACCGGGTCGGTAAGAGATGTGGATGTTGAGTATACTCCGGATAAACTTAATCGTGTTAAAGTAATTATTACCAATACAACCGGGGGAGTCAGCGGTCTTGGAGGAAATGTACCGGCCATTAAAGTTGACAATCTTATATTGATAAAAGGAACATTTCAGCGACAAAATAGCCTGGAGAGTCACTTGAAAAGCACTGAGACAACTTTTCATGATGTTATGTTTCCATTCCGTGTAAAACTCCAGATGTCAAGAGAGGAAATCGAAGTAGAATTTTTTGAACCCGGCAGCTACACTATTAACATTTCCATTAATAATTAGTAATTACACTACCCATTTAGTCCATTTAATTTCTCACGTGTGGAATTAAATGGATTTTTTTATTTCCATTATGCAACAAATTTGGAACAGCATTTGTCTTACAGGTGTAGACCATTTCCTTATACCACGCAGGTGGTATTGCCTATGAAAACCGATCCTCGTACTTTATTTAAATATCGATCACCGTAAACCTTAGACAGATGAAACAAATTAACCACAGGATCTTTATCGCAGCAGTTGTTGTCAGCGGATTATTTATCGGCGCACTAAAAGGACAGGAAGCCCGTTCCCGTTGGGTTAGCAAAATGAAAACCCGTGATGAAAGAAAAGTGAAAACGAACCCTACCGAAGTAGTGCTTGATGATTATGAAATTGCTTCTTTCCACAACTCATAAACATTTATACTTGTTATAAAATTATATTTGAGACAGCCGTACACTAAACGTCCGTTTCCCTTACTTTTGCATCCCGGGTAATTAACCCGGTTTTTTTATGTACCAACCGAAGCTTTTCCTATATAAATATCATTTACATTCAGGGCGAAGGTTGATGTCCGATCGGTTGCCAATAGCAAAATTAAAACCCAAAGATGCCAAAAGATCCTTCGATTAAATCTGTATTAATTATTGGTTCTGGCCCCATCATTATTGGCCAGGCATGTGAGTTTGATTATTCCGGTACACAAGCAGCAAGAAGTTTAAGAGAAGAAGGAATTAAAGTAATACTGATAAACAGTAACCCGGCCACTATCATGACCGACCCGATGATGGCGGATCGTGTTTATTTACTTCCTCTAACCGTTGAAAGCATTGAACAAATATTACAGGAAAACCAGATCGACGCTGTGTTGCCAACCATGGGTGGCCAAACTGCATTGAACCTTGCTAAAGAAGCGGAAGACCTGGGATTGTGGAAACAATACAGTGTTCGTTTGATCGGTGTTGATATAAAAGCGATCGATAAGGCGGAGGACAGGGAAAAATTCCGCCGCTGGATGATAGAGCTAGGGGTTCCGGTAGCTCCTGCAAAAACGGCTAATTCCTGGTTGGAAGGAAAAGAATTTGCACAGGACATAGGATTCCCCCTGGTGATCCGACCATCATTTACACTGGGTGGAACGGGTGGTGGTTTTGTTCACAGCAAGGAATTTCTGGACGATGCATTGAACCGCGGTTTGGAAGCGTCGCCTATTCATGAAGTATTGGTTGAAAAAGCTGTACTGGGATGGAAAGAATTCGAACTCGAATTGCTGAGGGACTCAAATGATAACGTCTGTATCATTTGCTCTGTCGAGAACTTCGACCCCATGGGTGTGCATACGGGTGATTCGATCACGGTAGCGCCTGCTATGACACTCAGTGATACCGCGATGCAGCTGATGCGAAATACAGCCATCAAAATGATGCGTGACCTTGGGAACTTTGCCGGTGGTTGTAATGTTCAGTTTGCATTAAATCCTGATACGGAAGAAATTATTGCAATTGAAATTAATCCCAGGGTAAGCCGCTCTTCCGCATTGGCATCAAAAGCTACAGGTTATCCAATTGCCAAGATCGCCGCAAAGCTAGCCATCGGTTATACACTGGATGAACTGGAAAACCAGATCACAAAAACAACATCAGCATTCTTTGAGCCGGCACTTGATTACGTTATCGTAAAGATCCCCCGCTGGAATTTTGATAAGTTCAAAGGCGCCAATGATACACTTGGTCTGCAAATGAAAAGCGTGGGCGAGGTAATGGGTATCGGGAGAAGTTTTGCCGAAGCTGTGCAGAAGGCCTGCCAAAGCCTGGAAAATAATGCAGTCGGGCTTGGTTATTATGGCAAAAGCCTGATGCATTCAGATGAGGTGCTTGAACATATCCGAACTCCAAAATGGGATCGCATCTTTAGAATTAAGGATGCGCTGATGATGGGTGTTAGTGTGAATACGATCTCAAAAGCAACAAATGGAATCGATCGCTGGTTCATTTACGAGATACAGAAGATCTGCAATATGGAAGTTGAGTTGGGTAAGTATAAACTCAATTCGATCCCTGTTGAATTGCTACGCGAAGCGAAAGCAATGGGCTTTAGTGATGAACAGCTCTGCCGGATCATGAAAGATGGAACAGAAGATGAAGTGTATGAACTCAGGAAGAAACATGGGATCACCCGTGTGTTTAAAATGGTTGATACCTGTAGTGCTGAGTTTGAGGCAAAGACTCCTTATTTCTATTCAACATTTGAACGTGGAAGTGCTAATGAAAGCAAGCGGAGTGATCGTAAGAAAATAATTGTATTGGGTTCAGGTCCTAATCGTATTGGCCAGGGAATCGAATTTGATTATTGCTGCGTGCATGGCTTGCTGGCAATTAAAGAATGTGGATATGAATCCATCATGATCAATTGCAATCCTGAAACGGTGTCGACGGATTTTGATATCGCAGACAAGCTGTATTTCGAGCCAGTCTTCTGGGAACATTTATACGATATT
>JAICPX010000009.1 GCA_025929635.1 Chitinophagaceae bacterium | reverse complement strand
TGATCCAATCCTTTATTTTTCAAATAATGGCCTGCACATATTCCTGCATAACCAGCCCCGACCACAATTACTTCATAAAATTTGCTCATAAAACAGTAAAAAAGTTGAAATACAATAAAAATACGAACTGTTGTAGAGATAAATCTACCACAGACGGCCTGATATTTGAATCTCTTGTTATAACAAAAACACGCTGTCATGGAAAATAAAGTAAAAGACAAAAAAGAAAATAAAGACAAAAAGAAAACGGGATTAGCACCCGACCCGGAAACATTACATACAACAGATCCGCAGGAACATATGAAGGGTCCCTTTTCATCAACAATGCAAAACATAAAAGAAGAAGCCAATAAAAATGATGAGGTTTCTCAGGGCGAAGCTGATAAAAAAAGAATGGAAAAAATGTAACTATCGTTATCTAAATCCGGATCCGCTTCCCTGCTCAATGTTGAAACAGTTGCAGCTGGAAATCATTAATAATTCGTTTGCTATTTCCGGTTTCTCATTTGCATTGATATGCCCCTATGCAAATAAAGAAGCTGCAACTTTTAATGTTGCCCTTACTAATACTTACCTTATCATGTAACAGTACTATCAGGCTCTTTGGCGAGAAAACAGCGCATGAAAAATATGCTGACGAGATCGCTAACACAGAAGAAGGTAAACAATGGATCGCTGTGTCAAAAACCACGTTGGAGGCCCCGCACCAAATTGGACTGCCTTACAGTCAGGTAGGATATTTTCCCGCCAGCAAACCCAAAGCTTTAACATTACAGTTTACCGTAAAACAAGGTGAGCGGATCATAATTGACCTGGCAAAAAGAACTGATTCAGGTTTTGTGATGTATGCAGATCTGTTTGAAAAGAAAGGTATGGCCACTGCCTATATTGAGTCTGCCGACAGTTTACAGGCGCAATTCAGTCTCATTCCGGATGAAACATCAACCTATCTTTTGCGCCTGCAGCCCGAATTATATCAAAGCGGTTCTTATGATCTCAGGATCTCCGTTGCTCCTTCATTGGATTTTCCTGTAGCAGGCACTAAGGCAAAGGCCGGGAGCTTTTGGGGAGATGATCGCGATGGAGGAAAACGCAGCCATGAAGGGATCGATATTTTTGCGCCTAAATCAACTCCTGCTATTGCTGCAGCCGATGGCTATATAACCAACGTACAGGAAGGTGGATTAGGTGGCAAAACAGTTTGGATGAGAGTAGCTGATCGAAATATCAGTCTCTATTATGCTCATCTTGATAAACAATTGGTGGAAGCCGGGCAAAGAGTAAAGAAAGGAGATACGCTTGGTTTGGTAGGAAATACCGGCAACGCAAGGTTCACGCCAGCACATCTTCATTTTGGAATTTATAGTTACCTCGGTGCAGTGGATCCCTGGCCTTTTGTAAATAAAACCATCAAGTCTGCAGGTGAAGTAAAACCTAAAGAGCTTGAAACTTATCTGCAATGGAAAAAACCTAAAACAAAGACAACCGGTGACGAAGTACTCATCCCGCTGGCAGTAACTGATAAAACTTATATCGCCGAGCTTGCGGATGGAAAAATAATCGCTGCTCCTTTCGAAGCGGTAAAACAAATAAAAATCAATGATCAACCTGGAACCGTCATTAGCGAGACGCAAAAAACATCAACCGGTGGCTAAGCAAAAAAAGTTCTTGTAAGACAAGAACTTTCTTAATTATTATTGCTGATTGCTAAACTTCATTAATTATTTCGCTGCTTTTATGGAAATACCCAGGTGCACTGCATCCCTGATAAGGTCATCCTTCTTGCCTTCGTATACAATTCCCCAATTTTTACGATCAATATTAAATTTTGCGATAGCTTCAGCAGTATTACCTGAGACGGTGATGCGTGCAGGAAATTCGATGTTCTTTGTTACCCCTTTCATAGTGAGGTTGCCACTGATCGTATGAGTCGGGTCCGTTACTTTATACTCACTGATCTCATCTTGTCTTTCATCGGCAGTGTCTTTTAGCGGACCACCTGTATAGGGCTTTACCCCGGTTAACTCAAAAGTTGCTTCCGGATACTGTGATACATCAAAAAAATCAGCAGATTTCAAATGACCAAGTAACCTGGCATTTCCGGAAGTATCTCCTTTTACGGGTGATATGTCCATGTTTGCAACGTCCATCACAAATCTCCCTGCTGTTACGTCGGTATTGTTCACATAAAGTTCCCCGCTTTTTATTGGCACTGTTCCGGTGTGGTACCCGGTTACTTTTGTCCCGATCCATTCGATCTTGCTATCCGAGATGTTCAAATTCCATTTTTCTCCCGTTTTATTCTGATCTACGTCTTTGGCTCCTGTCGTTTTTGCTTCATCGCTTTCAGGGGCATTTGCGCAGGATATAAACAGGAAGAGGCCGGCCGTTACCAGTATTAGAAACAATTCCCTTTTCATAAAGTATTTTTATTAAATAAAACAAACAACGTACCGGCGATCGCAGAACGTCGCGTATTGAAAAGGCCGGGTATGGGTTTTGCAGTGTAAACGTCTAAAAAGATGCTACTTCCATTAGGTGATGATAACAGGGATCGGCATATCACTCCGATCGTCAATTATGTTCTGATCGTGATAAATATTTTAGCCTTTGTATTCTGGCAGGATATGGGGACAAATATTCCCGTTACTTTTGGTTTTGCTACTGTACCTGAAGAAATTCTTACCGGCACAGATCTGGTCACGAAGTCAGTATTGGTCGAGAACCCGATTACGGGTCAGAATGAACTCCAGCCCGGTCTGCAAGAAACACCAATTCCTGTTTATTTAACGTTGATCACTTCCATGTTTATGCACGGCGGTTGGGCGCATTTGGGAGGTAATATGTTATTCCTTTGGATCTTTGGCGATAATATTGAAAATGCACTGGGTCATAAACGTTACCTGATCTTTTACTTGCTCTGTGGGGTTATCGCTTCGTTGGCCCATGTATTCTTTGCGTCTTTTCTTAATCAAAGCACGTTGGTGGCAAGCCTTGGTGCATCAGGTGCAATATCAGGAGTCATGGGTGGATATATACTGCTGTTCCCGCGTCGGGGTGTTCATGTATGGTTTTTGTTTGGAATAATAACATTGCCGGCATTGATAGTTGTAGGTCTTTGGTTTGTCTTCCAGGTAATAAATGGAATGGGAATGCTGGGCGGTGAAGAAACAGCTGGGGGTGTTGCCTATGCTGCGCATATTGGTGGCTTCCTGGCGGGATTGATTCTTGTGAAATTTTTTCATCGAAGGATCGAGATAGTGCGTGAGGACAGACGAACCTCCTGGTAGCTGTCGCCTGTACGCGTTTCGTTATTTCCAGGCCTCTTTAAGGCACAAGGTTTGTTCATTTTCAAAAAATGATTTTGTTATGAATACCATGTTAGAACTTAAACAGGACAGGGTGAGAAATCACACCGCCGATAAAGTAAATCAGAAAATCGATCAATGCACCAAAGAAAATATTCAACGTTACTCGAACGAAAGCCGTGACGTGGTCAGGAACCGGGTTGAGAAGTTAAATGAAGAATTGGATATTGAGCAAGCTCTTCAATTAACTTCTGCGGCAAATGTGCTCGTCGGGATTGGTCTTGCATTAACAGTAAATAAAAAATGGCTTTTGTTGAGCGCTATTTCTTCTGCATTTCTTATTCAGCATTCTATACAGGGCTGGTGTCCCCCATTGCCGGTTTTTAGAAGGCTTGGTGTTCGCACAAGAGACGAGATCAATGCAGAGATCGACGCATTGAAAGAAAGATTAAGCACATACAGTTCCGATCATGATCAGGCGAACCGGTAAAGCTATGATTCGCATCTCATGTACAACGTAGTTAGCCAGCGAATTGCTAATGGATCGTTATCTTTATTCTCATGAATCGGATCGATCGTTTGGCGGCAATTCTCATACAATTACAATCACGGCCATTAGTCAAAGCCCGGGATATAGCAGATAAATTTTCGATCAGTTTACGTACAGTTTATCGTGATGTAAAGGCATTAGAAGAAGCCGGAGTACCGGTGATCGGCGAAGCAGGCACAGGTTACCGTTTGATGGAAGGCTATAAACTTCCTCCCGTGATGTTCAATATGGATGAAGCCACAGCATTGCTGACTGCTTCAAAACTGGTGCAGTCAAAAACTGATGCCGGGATCTCTAAACATTTTGATGCTGCCCTGGACAAAATAAGGGCCATACTTCGACATTCAGAAAAAGATCATATAGAAGAGATCGATGATCACATATTTGTTGTAGAACACCCTGCAATCGTTTATCAACCACAATCTGAATTGCATTTACAACCGATATTGAAGGCGATCGGCTCCTCATCGGTTATTGAAATGGATTATACATCGCTTGAAAAAAATGAAACAACACGACGCAAAGTCGAACCAGTTGGTATTTATTATCTCGGCAGTCATTGGTATCTCATTGCCTGGTGCCGGTTAAGAAACGATTACCGGAATTTTCGAACAGACAAGATCCTGCGCATGACCATCACAAATGAAACAAATTCAAAAACACATCCCCCGCTTCAAAGTTTTATGGACAGGATGTCTGCCGACAGGGAAGTACAAAAAGTGGTAATAGATGTTGAACCCGGAATGGTAAAATACCTCGGTGATCAGAAATATTACAATGGCTATCTAAAAGAAGAGAAAATCGGCAATCATGTCCGCATGACTTTTTTGACGGGTTCGCTAATGGGCTTTTCCCGTTGGTTTATGTTATATGGTGATCATGCGAAAATTGTCGAGCCTGCCGAACTCAGCGAAATGGTGACCAGGGTTGCGGAAAATATCCTGAAAAAGATAGAAGAAAGCGAGTTGGTGGCGAGTTGAGGCTGGATGCTGGATGCTGGATGCTGGATACTGGATACTGGAGGCTGGAGGCTGGATATTCGGTTCGCAATTACTTTATCCAAATTCTAGTATCTAGCATCCAGCATCCAGCATCTAATATCCAGTATCTCGAACAGACCGATCCTTTCCAAAAAAAAATCCCCCTTCCTGTTTCCTCCTGACATAGGGCTGTCACTGGTGGGTTGTTCCTTTGAGTTATAAAACAAAACACTATGACAATTATTGAATTCTTTAAACAGCAATTTATCGAAGAAGCCGCCATTACACGTAAGATGCTGAGTCGCGTACCTGACGGACAATACAGTTACAAACCTCATGAAAAGTCAATGCTGATGAAAAACCTGGTAGCACATATTGCCGATCTGCCGGGTTGGGTCCATTTTACTTTAACAACCGATGAACTCGATTTCCAAAAGGCTTACGAAATGCCCGATATTACAAATTCAAAGGACCTGCTGGCTTATTTTGATAAAAGATATAATGATGGTTTATCCGTACTGGTTGCGGAAAAGGAAAAAGTATTGAACAAACCATGGACATTAAGAAATGGCGAAACGATCTATTCCACGCAACCAAAAGTAGATGTGTTAAGAATGGCATTAAGTCAGCAAATACATCATCGGGCGCAACTGGGTGTTTATTTACGTTTACTAAATGTTCCGATCCCGGGCAGCTATGGCCCTAGTGCAGATGAAAACGATTTTCAATAAAAGATTTGAATGGGCTGCATTTTTTTCCTCAAATGGGTGGGCTTCGTCAGTTCGCGATATTAAAAATCCGCGAATGGTGAATGGTCAACGAGTTGTAGAGACAAGACATGCCATGTCTATCAAGTAATGAAGGTTGTTAAGAGCATGAATCTTCATGGATATGTTCTCCCTAATGAAAGTCAGCCCACGATTTAAATCGTGGGCTGATCACTGATAAATTAAATTTTTTATCAAAAAGAGAATACCCTGAATCCATAGGAACACGAATGTAAACCGCGCCAATCACTTTTTGTTGCGTTCCCTGGCGACCTATTTCGTTTTCTTTTGGGTAGTGCCCGCCGATTTTTGCAGTGTAAAAGAAAAAGTGCTTCCTTTTCCCAGGTGACTTTCAATTAGCAATTCGCTATTGTTTCTATGCAAATACTCTTTGCAGAGCATTAAACCAAGCCCCGTGCCTGACTCGTTGGCCGTTCCTTTGGTCGTATAGAAATTATTGCCCCTGATTTTTTGTAATGCTTCATGGCTAATTCCTTCTCCACTATCCTTAATATATACTTCAATTAAGAATTTGTTCTCGTTCACGCCGGCCGTAATGATTCCTTTTTCCGGTGTGAATTTTATCGCATTGGATAAAAGATTACGCAGTACAAGGTTGATCATTTCTTTATCCATGATCCCATAAATTTCAGTCTGTGCCTTCACCTCGATCGTAATTTTCTTTCGATCGGCCTGTAACCTCACCAATTGCACGACATCCTGCATCAGCTTCCCGATATCTATTCTTTGCAAATAGACGATCTCGGATTGCATTTGTGTTTTCACCCATTGCAGGAGATTATCCATCAGCCCAACGGTATAATTCATATCGTTTACTACCTCAGGCATCAACTTTTTTAAATGAGTGGGTGATATTTTCTTTTGTTCAATATCGTTGAAAAGATTTCTTATGGCATGCATGGGAGCTTTCAGATCATGTGAAATGATCCCGAACATTTTATTCTTTAAAGCATTCAGCTCCGTCAGTTCTTTGGTTTGCTTTTCAAGGAGAGCGGCATTTTCTTTTATCTTATCCGCTTGCACCTGGATCTGCATATTCTTTCTATTCAGGTGTTCGTTATTCCGCAAAATACTCAGGTAGTAAATCGAATTCTCATTCTTTATCAGGTATAACCCGTAAAAGATAAAGACGATAGCGATGCCTTCATTAAAAAGATACAGCGTATTGTTGATATTTTCCAGCTGGTAATAGAAATCCTTGAGCACTATCGACAGGACAAAAAAATTGATCATGGAAAAACTGATCGTGAAGATCATAAATCCCTTATCCTTTAAGAAAAACACAGCAAGGATGCCGTAAAGAATAAAATACAGGTTTAATCCCAGATGAACGCCATTCATAAAAATAAAACCTGAAACAAGAGGATGTAAGATAAAATATGCGATCAGCGCCGTTTGGTATTTATATTCCCTGTTAAAATAAAGTACAAACATGTTAACTATCACCGGCAGGCTGGCCAGGATGCATGCCCATGTCGGAAACTCGCCATGAAGCAGGCAGGTAAATAAAATGAATAGACCGGCAAGAAACTGGAAAAAATTGATCTGGTTAAAAACACCCAATTTCACTTTCTCATAATCATCCAACGTGTCACTATAGCCAAGTGATTTCACATAATGGAAAATTTCAAGAACATATCTTTTAAATGAGAGCGGGAATTTTTTTATGCGAGGCAGCGTCACCTTACCTGGCAAACGCAGTATACGTTGGTAGCTTATCTCCATGGTTTTTCAAGGTTGGATTCGGTGTTTGGTAAAATAGTAATTGTTTTAATTGAAAACACTCATTTTAGCCCGGGGATTTTTAAGCTATGGTAAGTTTTCACTGCCTGCATAGTAGAGTTCCGTCGGATAAATCCTGATATATTAAAAATTTCCATTTCTTTGTGACCAAACAAAGACAATTGAAAAAACGACAAGATTACATTTCCTGGGATGAATATTTCATGGGTGTAGCATTGCTTTCGGCAAAAAGAAGCAAAGATCCAAGTACACAGGTAGGCGCCTGCATAGTAAACGATAAAAATAAGATCGTTGGTGCAGGTTATAATGGATTGCCGATTGGCTGCGATGACGATGCGTTTCCCTGGCATAAGGAAGGTGAATTCCTGCAAACAAAATATCCCTATATCTGCCACGCGGAATTGAATGCGATCCTCAATAATATCGGTATGGACCTGAAAGGGTGTAAGATCTATACAGCCTTATTTCCCTGCAATGAATGTTCGAAGGCGATCATCCAGTCAGGCATTAAAGAAGTTATCTTTTTATCAGATAAATATCACGGAAGTGACATTTTCAAAGCATCCAAGATAATGCTGGATGGTGCGGGTGTGAAATACCGCAAAGTGGAAGCACATATTTCCTCGATAGAATTATCTTTTGATGAAACCAGGGTATAGAGCCTTTACCAATGTATGGATGCCATCCTATTAGCTATTGTGATAACTGCAGTTTTTGGCTTGATCCTGATCTTATTTTTCCGGGTAAAAAAGAAAAATATTGTTATCGGACCGATCCCGGGTAACTATAAGAAGATCCTGGAAGAACAAGTTCCTTTTTATAAGAACCTTGATAATGCCCGGAAGGAGGAATTTGAAAAAAGGATTCAGCATTTTTTAGCTACAACCAGGATCACTGGTGTAAGAACAAACGTTGAGGATATCGACAGGGTATTGATCGCTTCAAGTGCCGTTATTCCAATTTTTAATTTTACGGGTTGGGAATATGTGAACCTGCATGAAGTGTTATTATATCCCGATTCGTTTGATCATCAGTTTCAGCAAGAGGGATCCCACCGGTCAATCATAGGGATGGTGGGCACCGGTGCGATGAACCACGTCATGATCCTTTCACAACATGAGATTCGGCAGGCATTCATCAATCAAACAGGTAAAACCAATACCGCTATTCATGAGTTCGTTCATTTAGTAGATAAAACGGATGGAACAATTGATGGTGTGCCTGAATTTATTTTGGAAAAGAAATACATTTTACCCTGGCTGCAGTTAATGCGAAAAGAAATAGAATTGATTGTAAAAGATCGTTCGGATATCAATCCTTATGGAGCAACCAATGAAGCAGAATTTTTTGCTGTGGTGTCTGAATACTTTTTTGAACGTCCAAAACTCTTGAAAGAAAAACATCCTGAATTGTTCGCATTACTTTCAGAAATCTTCAATTCCCCTGAAAATAAATTACCCGCTTACTAGTCATTTTCTCAATTCAATATTGAGCTAACTTAGATGCTTTAAAACAAGCGTATGTCAAAACACTTATTGGCTTCTATTTGTTCTCTTGCCGTAGTAATTCTTACTAACGCGAATAATCTCTCTGATACATCTGCGTTGTTAGGTCGTTGGGACATAACGATGAATATCGGGAGTAAAACTGTTCCTTCATGGTTAGAGGTACACAGGTCAGGTATCAAAATGCTGGTTGGTGAATTTGTTGCTGATGGCGGGAGTGCCAGGCCGATCTCAAGAGTGAATCTTGAGAAAGGAAAACTTAGTTTTTCTATTCCCCAGCAATGGGATTGGCAGGATAAGAACCTGGAATTTGAAGGGATCTTGCAGGGTGACAGCATAGTGGGGACGATCCTTCTTCCCGATGGAAGAAATGGTAAGTTCACGGCGGTGAAAGCGCCGTCCCTGACACGAACCGTGAAACCGGTTTGGGGAAATCCTATTAAACTGTTTAACGGAAAAGATCTTTCGGGTTGGCATGCATCAGGTTCAACAAATCAATGGGTAGTTGAAAATGGGATACTAAAAAGCCCCAGGGCTGGGTCAAATATTATTACTGATGCAACCTTTAGTGATTTCAAACTGCATGTTGAATTCCGGTATCCTGTCCACGGCAATAGTGGTGTCTATTTAAGAGGCCGGTATGAAGTACAGATAACAGATCACCATCCAGAAACCCCTCCAAAAGATGTATTAGGATCCATCTATGGTTTTATAAAACCGAACGAACCTGTAACCACAAAACCTAATGAATGGATTACCTATGATATTACATTGATCGGGAGAAATGTAACCATCGTTGTAAATGGAAAAACGATCGTCTGCAACCAGGAAATACCGGGTATTACAGGAGGTGCATTAGATAGTCATGAAGGCAAACCGGGACCCATCATGTTGCAGGGTGATCACGAACCGATCGAGTACCGGAAAATTGTCATCACACCTGCGAAATAAAATCCACTAATTCAAGGGAAATATTTCCAACCATATATTTCCGGTTGTATTTGACCCGGAAAATTTCCGGCCTGAATTATTCGTTGCCATTCTGCTTGACCTTTATGTAGACAAGCTTTATGTTTCTTCTTCCTGACTCTCTT
This sequence comes from Chitinophagaceae bacterium, assembly GCA_025929635.1. Classification (GTDB taxonomy): domain Bacteria; phylum Bacteroidota; class Bacteroidia; order Chitinophagales; family Chitinophagaceae; genus VBAS01. The sequence goes on along the minus strand of JAICPX010000009.1, from coordinate 17,393 downwards.
TCATCGATCTCAAAAATGCGGAGACTCCTGATCAGTTGCAAAAGTTTTACAAATCCATAATTACGCGGATCGAAATCCGGTCGTCTTTTCAATAACATGTTGCCAAGATCTCCCAAAAATGCCCATCCATTCTCATCAGCAATGTCATTTATGCTGGAAGTGATAAGATTAACCAGGTTCTTATCCGTCTTACTGATTACTTTTTCTTTTTTTCGGAGGTCAGCCAGTTTGATCTGTTTGGTGCTGGCCTCAGGTTGTTCCAGGATTTCTATATAAATAAACTTATCACAAGCCGCACGAAACGGCGAAGGCGTTTTTTGTTCGCCCATTCCGAAAACTTTCATTCCAGCCTCGCGGAGTCGTGCAGCAAGCCGGGTAAAATCACTGTCACTACTCACCACGCAAAAACCATCTACCCTACCGGTATATAAAATATCCATCGCATCGATGATAAGTGCAGAATCTGAAGAGTTCTTCCCGGTGGTATAACTATACTGCTGCACGGGACTGATGGCATGATCAAGCAACACGGCTTTCCAGCCCGCAACATGTGGTTTTGTCCAGTCGGCATAGATCCTTTTAAAGGTTGGCGTCCCGTATTTGGCGATCTCTTCGAGTATTCCATTAATAAGACGAGGAGGCACATTATCGGCATCAATCAAAACAGCAAGCCGGAGATCTTTTGGATTATCCATTTAAAAACTGATTTTCAGGAAAGATAATGATTAAACAAGGATTGCAAAGGGCATAATGTTTGGGGCATTTTATGATCGCAACAGCCTTGCCGTTTAGAAGGCTGAACAGCGATATCAATTCTTTAATCTCAAACCAAGTCAAATGGAAAGAAAAACACAACGCCAGGATACATCGCATCATGATACCGATGTACAACACGAATTGGTTATACATAGGGTTTTTGATCTGCCGTTAAAAAAGGTGTGGCAAGCGATAACAGAACCAGAGGAATTCAAAAAGTGGTGGGGGCCAAAAGACTTTACTTGTCCTTCAAGTAAAATGGAAGCAAGAGTTGGCGGTAAATACCTGAACTGTATGAAAGGACCGGACGGAAAAGAATACTGGTCTACGGGCACAGTGAAAGAATTAGTTCGTGAAAAGAAATTAGTTATTACTGACAGCTTCTCAGATGAAAATGGAAATATCAAATCCGCCTCAGATTATGGAATGCCGGGTAATTGGCCCAGGGAACTCCTTATTACATTTGAACTCGAAGAAGCTGATGGTGCGACAAAATTGGTATTAACTCATGAAGGTGTGCCCGATGAAATGTATGAGGAGTGTAAGAAAGGATGGAATGAGTCGTTTGATAAACTTGAAGAAAATATAAAATAAGTTGCAAAGTGTAGTCTAAGTAGGAAAAGAGTTGCTGGCAATGGCAGCTCTTTTTTATACTCACTATTAAAAGAGCCCCGCATGCCAAAACTTTTTATGTTATTGATCGGTGCCAGTCCACCGGACCGTAATATCGAACAACATGATGTATTTTTTGGTATCGGAGAAACGATCAAAGACCTGGTCCCTGATGTAATTGCATTTTGGCCCGGTAATAATAAACTTCACTTTGATGCCTGGCGCGAAGTGACGAATGCCAATGGATTTAAGATAGAAGTTGCATTGAAGGACGCAGGCACTCAAATTACTCCTTACAAACTATTCTTTATTAACCTGGGCGGGTACCGACAAAACGAATTCGAAGAATTCCATTATAAGATGGTCATTGCAGCGGCTGATAAAGCACAGGCGGTCAACATATCTAAAAAGACGGCCTTTTTTCGTCATACAGGTTTTAGAGGTGCTACAGCACATATTGACGATAAGTATGGTGTAGATGTAGATGATATTTATGAAATCGCCGATATTCTATCCCCGGCGGCTAAAGAAAAATTCAGCATTCTTGTTACTCCATCAGGTTCCATTCCTGAAGATGAGATCCATCCTGGTTATTTTAAGCTCTCAATGTTTCAGTAAGATGTTGTTGCGAAGCCGATCATTAATTGTCAAAGCCAGGTCTCGTAAACTCCATGGCTTTGGGAAACTCTTCCAGGGATTTTTTCTTTAACTGGCTTAGAATGGACAGACTCTTTAATGCCACATCTTCTGACGCGGGCATTAATTCATAAAGTTTTACCCAGGCATTTATACTTCTTTCAATTGCAATAATTGCGATCTTGGCACTGCCGTCACTATCTTTTTGAAAACCGTTATCTTCTTCCCAATCTTCTCCTTCAATTTTTCCATGCAATGCTCTTTGCAATTTTGCATCAATGAAAAACAAATACCACCTGATGATCTCTTCGCAATCGCCAAGTCCGGCCATGGTATGAACCGCGACCTCTTCAGAAGTTATGCCCATGTGTAAACTGCTCACAAGCGCTTCTGTTTTTTCCACGAGTTCTTTGGAAATCTCATCTTTAAAAAACGGCATTACTATCTCTTGGTATTGTTTACATAATTTGGAAAGCTGATGGTTTGTAGCTGTATTCTTTATAAATGACCTTTTCCTGTCATGATCCTCCTCTTCCTCTTTTGTCATTGGCTTGCTTAGATCAATACCATATTCTTTTGCGGCTTTGTGTAATAATTCAATTGCTTTTTTAAAATTGTTAGAAATATTATCCCAGAAAGCTTTATTATTTATATCCAGCTCATCGGATGAAAGCTTGCTTGTGCTTTCAAAATTCCGGCACCGGGTAGTAAATGTGCATCGTTCGCACCAGCGATCGCAATAGTTATAGATCCCTGGAATAAATTTTTGTTTCATTGATTTAAGATAAGGTTTTTTACAATTCAATGTCTGCGCGAGGCCCTCCTTCTTCGACCTGTGTAGCACAGTCAAGGGTAACTTCATGATTGAAAATAAGGAACGATTCTTGGGATGAGGTCAAACGAATTAACTTGCAGTTAATCTAAAACGTACTAACGACTAACAACCATCGACTCAAATCATGGCAACCGCAACCCGACATCTCTCCAGCTCTTTTGAGGGCAAAACCCCAAAGGCAAAGATCAATAAGGAGAACCTGCGGCAGGCCCTGGTACTTTTCAAATACTTAAAACCATACAAAGGCAAATTCATCGTTGGACTGGTATGCATTGCGCTGTCCGCATTCACTACGTCACTATTTCCATTGTTTCTCGGGAAAATGATCGATGCAGCTTCCCCCGGCGCAACATTGCCAGGTATGGATATTGGATCAAAAATAGGGTTAGGATTAAATAATCTTCATTGGAGTGTAAATACAGCCTTACTGGCGATCTTTTGCCAGCTTACAGTACAGGCTTTCTTCTCTTTTATGAGAGTGTACCTGCTTACAGCAGTTGGTGAAAGATCATTAGCTGATATGCGCAAAGATGTATACAGCAAGCTACTCACCATGCCGATGAGTTTTTTCACGGAAAAAAGAGTTGGCGAACTTAGCAATCGTATCTCTTCTGATCTGTCGCAAATACAGGACGCGATCACATTTACTCTCGCAGAATTCTTACGCGGGATCTTCACATTGATCATCGGGTTGTTCTGGATATTCACCCTTAGCACAAAACTTGCCCTGATCATGTTATCTGTTGTTCCATTGCTCGCAATTATTGCAGTTGTATTTGGAAAACGAATTCGCAAGATGGCCCGCAAAACGCAGGACCAGCTTGCAGACAGCGGTACGATCGTACAGGAAACTTTTCATGGCATATCGATCGTCAAAGCATTCACCAGTGAATTCCAGGAGATCACCCGCTATGTAAAAAGCCTGAAAGCAGTAGTGAATACTGCCATCAGTAATGGAAGATGGCGCGGAGCTTTCGTCGCATTCATGATCTTTACCTTGTTTAGCACATTGGCGTTTGTTGTATGGAGTGGTGCCCGGATGGTGCAAACACCGGGGAGCGGATTATCGATCGGTATGCTCATCACGTTCGTCATATTCTCGATGTTTGTTGGTGGTACATTCGCAGGTTTTGCCGATATGTTCTCGCAGTTACAAAAAACATTAGGCGCTACGCAAAGTGTAAGGGAAATATTACGCAGTGAAGGTGAAGCAATAGAATTAAAAGATATAGATGTGAAACCTGAATACGTGTTGAAAGGGAATGTGAGGTTCGAGAATGTGGCGTTTAGTTACCCGAGTCGTAAAGATGTGCCGGTGTTGAAAGATCTTTCACTATCTGCTGTCAATGGGGAACAAATCGCTATCGTTGGACCGAGTGGCGCCGGCAAATCAACTATTGCTTCCATGTTGTTGCATTTTTATGAACCCGATAGCGGCACATTATATTTTGATGAACGACCCGCCAGCAAGTTTCCAATTTCACAATTACGACGACAGATGGCTTTTGTCCCCCAGGAAGTGATCTTATTTGGTGGCACCATACGTGAGAATATTGCCTATGGAAAACCTGGTGCAACCGATGAAGAAATCATCGCGGCAGCAAAAAACGCCAATGCCCATGTGTTTGTGGAAAGGTTTCCGGAAAAATATGATACCATCGTCGGGGAACGGGGAATAAAACTGAGTGGCGGGCAACGACAACGGATTGCCATTGCCCGTGCCATATTAAAAGACCCGGCCATTTTGATTTTAGATGAGGCAACTTCCTCATTGGACAGCGAAAGTGAGTTGCTGGTCCAGGATGCATTAGACAATCTCATGAAAGGACGCACTTCATTTGTGATTGCGCACCGGCTTTCCACTATTCGTAATGCGGATAAAATAGTATTGATCGACAAAGGAATTGTAAGTGAAGCCGGCACACACGCCGAATTGATGCGACACAATGGTCTTTACCGCAAACTCAATGATATGCAGTTTGATTTCGGAATGGTGACGCAATCACCAACAGTAGAGAATGTACAGGAATAGCTTTCGTGAATGGTGAATGGTCAATTACTAATTATCAGAGCGTGCTTAATTATTAACTGTCATCTACTCATTCCTGGCCACACTGGCATCCTTCAAAAAAGGTTTCAGCAGGTCGATCGGAACCGGGAAAATAGTTGTGGAATTCCTTTCAGTAGCAATTTCTTTTAATGTTTGGAGGTAGCGAAGTGTGATAGCACTGGGTTGCCTGGCCAATACCTCTGCTGCTTCCGCCAGCTTTTGAGATGCCTGGAATTCACCTTCCGCTGCAATTACTTTGCTGCGTCTTTCTCTTTCCGCTTCCGCTTGCTTGGCCATTGCTCTTTGCATTTCCTGCGGCAGGTCGATCTGTTTCACTTCAACATTGGTAACTTTTACACCCCAGGGTTCCGTTTGGGCATCAATGATCTGTTGCAGTTTGTGATTGATCTTTTCCCGTTGCGAAAGAAGATCATCCAGTTCTGACTGGCCCAGCACACTTCGCAACGTGGTTTGCGAAATCTGTGAAGTAGCCGCCAAAAAATTTTCTACCTGTACAATGGCATGTTGAGGCTCAACTACCCGGAAATATACAACAGCATTTACTTTAATTGAAACATTATCCTGTGTGATGACATCTTGCGGCGGCACATCAAGCACTATTGTACGCAGGCTCACTTTTACCATGCGGTCAATTACCGGTATTAATAAAATAAGACCGGGACCTTTGATACCGCTTCCACCGATCAAGCGGCCCAGCCGGAAAATAACTCCTCTTTCATATTCACGCAGCACTTTTATTGCGCTTGAAAGTATAATAATTACAAACAAAATAATGACCACGGTTACTGCAGGAAATTGTTCCATAAAAAAATTTTTATTCGGTTACGATTGACTCAACATATAGTTTTAAATTCTTCATTTGCCTTACTATTACTTTTTCGCCCTTATTGATCTTTCCTGCCAGTGACTCAGCATTCCATATTTCACCCTTCACCATTACCGTACCATTAGGATCAAGTGTTGTAGATACTTCCCCCCTTTCTCCAATCAGTCCTTCTATACCTGTCACTCCTTTACGCCGTTGTGCTTTGATGCCAAGACCAAGAACAAAAACAAAGAAAAGTGCAGATACAGCAGTTGCCGAAATAATAACGGTTCGTGAAATTCTAACCATGTCTAATGAAGAGTCTTTGATCAGCATCATGGACCCAAACAATAGTGAAATGATGCCTCCTATCGTCAGGAGGCCATGACTCACAATTTTTATTTCCAGCAAAAAAAGTATGATCGCAAAAACGATCAGGGCAACACCCGCATAATTTATCGGCAATGCATGCATTGAATACAAGGCAAGCACCAGGGCAATAACGCCAACAATACCTGGAAGGATAACACCGGGATTATACAACTCAAACAATAAACCATACAGACCCAGCAGGAAAAGTATATAAGCAATATTCGGATCGCTGATGATGTCCAGTATTTTCTCCCACAGGTTCATCTTGTGTTCTTTCACTGTTGCCGGAGCAGTGTTGAGTGTTTTTACACCGTCTGCCATCGTTATTTGTTTACTATTGATCTTTTCCAGTAATTCTTTTTCATTTTTCGCAATCAGGTCGATCACTGAGTCTTCCAATGCTTCTGTTTCTGAATAAGAAAAACTTTTCCGCACCGCTCTCTCGGCCCATTCAATATTGCGGTTACGTTTTTCTGCGATCGATCTGATGAACGCAGCGGCGTCATTAGTAGCTTTTTCATTCATCGTGCTATCCATTTGTTGCTGCATTGCTACGGGATGTGCAGCGCCGATATTCGTACCCGGCGCCATTGCAGCAATATGAGCTGCCAGTGTAATAAATACACCGGCCGAACCGGCGTGCGCCCCGCCGGGTGAAACATAAACAATAACAGGGATCGGCGATTCGAGTATGTCGCTTACAATAACTCTTGTCGATTTTAATAAACCCCCTGGTGTGTTCAGATGAATGATGATACACTCTGCTTTTTCTTTTTGCGCTTTTTTGATCCCGCCATGTATAAAATCAGCGGATGCCGGGTTGATAGTACCATCAATTTTCATAGTGATCACCGTTTGCGCAACAGTAATAAGAGGGACTAAGAAAACAAAGAGGCAATATGATAAGAAACGTTTCATAAGAAACTTTCTGCCACCTGGCAGGTTCCGGGGGAAAAGATCTTGTGATGTAAGTTACTGAATCCTGCGAAGAACACGCTAATGAGACATATTGGCCTGATTTCTATGTAAAGATACTGGCAGGGAGGAATGAACTTCTTTCCCTACATCTCAATAGATCCTTTCTTTAACTAAAAACATTGAAACCGTACTGATTCCATAAGAAATAGCGGCAAGCATTATCACAATGGAAAAACCGACCTCCACGGTGAGAAGCGTTGCAAATGCGGCGCTGATAACGGACATGCAGCCATTAATACCCCATGCCCAGGGAATATTTTTTTCTTCGATCAATGATTGTGCCCGCAAACCCAGGGGAAATGGCATACCCATCAGCACAGCAGGACACGCGATAATTAATATTGAAACAAATAATTTAACCAACCCCGGAAAGGAAAAAACCTGGTTCAGCAATGGTGAAAGAAAAAAGGTATACACTGCCAATAGCAAAAAGATCATCAGTAATATTCTCTGCATCGTGACCCGGTTGGATAAAATTCCTGACGAATAATAGCTGCCTGCACCAGATGCGAGCAGCATCACACAGATTACAATCGCTGTTGCATACACCGGATTGCCAAAGAATAAAATAAATTTCTGGATCATCACGATTTCAAAGAACATATAGCCAATACCCAGCCCGCTGAAATAAATTAAGGTCCAGCTTTTCTTATCACCTTTACCAATTTTCTGAAGTTTCAATAGGGGCAACAAGATCAGGAATACAGCCAGCAGTGTTATCTGCAAAAATGTAAGGACCGATATCAGCCATCCCAACTCAATAAAAGAAACGTTCTGCGATCCAAAGACGTCAGAAAGTTGAGAAAGGCTTTTACGCCGGAGAAATTGTGAGAAATAAGGTTTGTCATCGGTAGCTGGTTTGATATGAAACCCGTAGTCATCATACAATTTTTCACGATTGCCGGTTAACAATTCATCTGTATAGGAAAAAATAGCGGAATCACTAAGTGCATTGTAGGTCATGCGTTCTTGCCGGGTTAAACCCGGAAGCAACAGGGGATCAAAAAAATAATTGTTGCAAAAACCTCTTATCGCAGCTGTATCGGCACTTGTAAAAGCTGATTTCTTAACCAGGTATGTGATGGTCGCCCAACTGCGGACAGCTGCCAGGTGCGATTGATACCGGGTGAGGCCTGCCTCCTCAAGTAGTTCGGCCAACGTAGCGGTAATCTTCAACGAATTCCGGAAAGGATAGTCCATCCATGTGGTGATGCTGATAACACCATCATCCTTCAACACATCCCACATATTTACAAAAGCTTCTTTGGTAAGATCGTATTCTTCCCGCATTGCATATAAACCCACGCCACCGCCAAATGCACCGATCATCGGAAGCTGGACCAGGTCATATTTCTTATTTACTGACGATAAAAAACTTCTCGGTTCGGTAATATGCAACTTCACCTGCGGCTGGTAAAATAGTGAATCAGTATCAGCAGCGAGTTCATTGAGTAAAAGTTTAGCTACTCCGCGGTGTGGTTCTACTGCATCGACCAGCGAGGCATTGTTTTTAAGTGCGTGTGAAATGTTTAACCCGGTACCTGCATTCAGGACAAGCACCGTATCTCTTTTTTTTAGTGCATAGGGCAATGCTATGGTCGTATAATCCAGCAAATGAAAGCTGTCAGCAGAATTCCATGAATCAACCGGCCCAAACCAATCACCATTATTAAAAATGACTTTGTTTACCGCCACTTCTTTATCAAAGGCAAGACTCAATCCTGGTGCATAACGCAATGCGTCTGCTGATACAACCTGCACCAACCCATAAGGGCCTGGCTCTTGTATCAGCACTTGCGCGGCAGGCAGGTTCATTGTCTTGCTCAGACTTTTATATTCTGATAATTGGATATCAGCCGGCTTATTGATTCTGTAAACAATAAACGCTGTTGCTGAAAAAGCCATTACAATGAGCACCCATCGATTGTTTCTTTGCAATAGAAATAAGGTGGTAATGATCACCACCGCAGCAGGTAGCATAGCCAGTGAAGCCGGGAAAAAATGCCAGGCAAGTAAAGCGGCGAGTACAGCACCCACACCCGAACCGGCAAGATTTGAAAAATAAAACTTCCCTATCTTCTCCACATTCTTTGTAAACACAATTCCCAGCGCCAATGCCCCGATAAAAAACGGTATAAAGAACAAGATGTAATTAATGAGCAATCGCAACCATTCTCCACTACCCGTGAACAAAAGATAAGAATCAAAACGGGCGAAGTTGCTGCGGCAAAGCTCAATAGCCAGTATCATGGTGAAGCCACAACCCATCAGCAATAACGGCAGCAGTTTGTCAACATGAGCCAGTAGCCAGTCACGTTTCAATGAAAGTAAACTGCCGGCAGCACCAAAACCAAGTAACGCAACGGAGATGATCATACTTGCGTAGTGATTCCATTGCATTAATGAAAGCAATTGAATGATGGCTACCTGGTAAGCGATCAATGCTGCTGAAAGCAGGAAAATAGCGACGGAAAGTACGCCCCGCTTCATTGACTTCTTTTGAAAGGAACAAACCGGACCGGCATTTTGCTGCTCGTCGTAAATTTATTACCTGTCTTTTCAATCAGCATCAGTTGCTGCGTCATATAAGGAGAGCCAACCGGGATGATCATCCGGCCGCCATCTTTTAGTTGTTCTTTTAAGGGAGGAGGAATAAACTCTGCAGCAGCTGTGACTACAATAGCATCAAAAGGTGCATGTTCTTTCCACCCCTGATAGCCATCGGCGGTTTTCACCTCTATATTTTTATACCCGAGTTCCTTCAGCCGGGTGCTTGCTTGTTTGCCAAGCTCCTCGACAATCTCTATTGTATACACTTTTCCTACGATCTCAGCAAGTACAGCAGCCTGGTAACCTGAGCCCGTGCCTATCTCAAGTACTTTTTGACCTGGTTTGGGTTTTATAATTTCAGTCATGTAAGCAACTATATAGGGTTGCGAAATCGTTTGACCATGCCCGATCGGAAGTGGACGATCTTCATATGCATAATGTACCTGGGCTTTTGGTACAAAAGAATGACGGGCTACTTTGCGAAGCGCAGCCAATGTAGATGAGTCTTTAATGCCCCGATTTTCTATCTGCGTTTTTACCATCTCCTCACGCAGCTTTGTGTAATCCTGCATAAAGAACAATGGCAAAAGCAAGCCAAAACTCATGATCAGTGTTACCGTTCTCATTGAAAATATTTTTTAGAAGTACAGAACTTTTTATCGCTTAAAACCGGTGGTTAAGAACGGACCTGCTTCCTCAAAATTAGTCAATCTGTTTATGATGCGCTTTGAAACACTTCTCTTACCCGGTTTTGACTTTTGTAAATATTGATCTTTTAATCATATCCACATTAGCTCATACAAGAAATGAAGAGCACCCGTGACCTCAACATTATTTTTTTAAATGTTCGGATTGTGCGAACTTTTCCTGAACCATACCTGATATTTGTCTCTTAACCTTTAAACTTGTTTTATGAACCAGCCAACTGCTGCTTTGCTTCTAAAGCGCTGCACGATCCTTCTTGTTTTATCGATAATGTTCATAACAATCATGCAGAGTTGCTATCACTACAGGATTATCAATACCAAAAATGACCCGGCAACTGAATACAGGGATACCGTGATGCGTTCTTATTTATGGGGATTAATAAACAACCCACAGAATTTTCACGTGCAAAATTGTACCGATAGCTGTGCGGCCATCGATGAGGTGGTTTTTTCAAAAAATTTCGGCCAGTCATTGGTCTCGTTCATCACGCTCGGGATTGTGTCGTCAGTAAAGGTGGAATGGAAATGTCACAAACCCTGTCAACGTACAATTGACGGATTATGATTCTCTCACACAAATAATCAATGTATGTCACAGCCGCAAATACGACCCACCAATGCGACTGAGTGGATCAACCGCCATGATACCTTTGTTCATCCCATCGATAATTTGTTTGACCTGATCAATGGCAACACCGGCAGTGGTTTTGATGACTATAACGCAATGACCGAAGCCATCCAGGATTTTCTTGGAAAAGCAATTGTTGAAAACAAAACAGTCAGGGCATTGGGTGGAGGCTGGTCATTCACAAATGTAGCCACGGCTGATTGGATACTAAATACCAAGATGCTGAATATGGTTTTCCCGATCCGGAAAACACAGAGCTTGTCGCCTGAATATGCACAGGCGCCGGAGGATCTTTTATTTGCACAATGTGGTAATTCAATACAGGAATTAAATGATTGGTTAAAGAAAAACAACCGGTCATTAAAAACTTCCGGCGCCAGTAATGGACAAACTATTGTTGGATGTTTTTCAACAAACACACATGGTTCTGCAATAGATACAGGTTCGGTACATGATTTTATTGTAGGCATGCACATTATTACCGGTCCAAATGATCATATCTGGTTAGAAAGAAGATCCTATCCTGTCGTATCCGGCACTTTTATTCAAATATTTAAAACAAGGTTGGTAGCCGATGACGAACTCTTTAATGCTGCTCTTGTAAGTTTCGGAAGTTTTGGGTTTATTCATGGAGTGATGATCGAGACAGCACCCATCTACCTGCTGGAATGTTACCGCAAAAAAATACCGCTGGATAATTCTTTCAGGCATATCATGGAAACATTGGATTTTTCCAATGCGAATTTTGATCCGAATGGTAATGAACGTCCATTTCATTTCCAGGCAGTCATTGACCAATACAATCTTGCCGGTGGAGCCTATGCAACAATCATGTATAAACGGCCTTATACGGAGAATTATCAACCGCCTGTTGATGATCTTAATAAAGCCGGCCCCGGCGATGACCTGGCTGCTGTCATTGGTATCATTACCGATATTGTACCCGTCCTGACACACCTGATCGTAAGCAACCTGGTAAAAAGATCTTATGCGTTGTATGAAGGTGACCTGGGAACCTCCGGAGAAATTTTCAGGAATAATAATATTCGTGGTAAGTTGCTAAGTACAGCAATTGGTATTCCTCTTGACCGCGTATTAGAAGTAAACGAATTGCTTATTGAACTCAATGAAACAGAAGGGCCATTCTCGGGAATATTTTCTTACCGGTATGTAAAGGGATCAGCGGCAACACTTGCGTTCACCAGGTTCAACCCGACCTGTATATTGGAACTGGATGGCGCTGAATCATCCGGTACACGAAACTTTTATGCTGCTGTCTGGAATGAACTGGACGCAAGGAATATTCCTTATACTTTTCATTGGGGTAAAATACATAACCTTGATGAAGCAAGAACAAGAAAAATGTACGGCGCCAATATGGACAATTGGATCGAACAAAGAAATAAATTGCTGTCGCCGGAATCAATGAAAATATTCAATACTCGATCCCTGGTAGATTGCGGGCTTGATAAGATCCTGCCGATTGTTTAGGTTAAGTTTAATGTTTTTGCTTTTATCAAACAGTAATATTTTTTTAAAGCGAACGGAACAAGACGATTGACCCCGTCCCGACTCCGGGAGGGACAAAGTGGATCCCGCTATTCGTATCCCGGGTTTTCCAGAGAGGTTCGATAAACTTGTTAAACTTCATCTTGAAAGATATAACCTCCTGACACAGCCCTCACAAAGAATGTTAAAATCCAAAATGGAATTTCTTAACAAATCAAGGGTCCTGCTGGCACCCGGTTTGACTAATATACTTGAACTAAAAAAACAATTATGAAAAAAATCTACTTATTACTTACTATTGGACTATTCGTTGCAACAATGTCGGCATCCGCGCAGAATGTAATTCTTCGCGTCGACAATAACTACGATGTTAGCATTGATGGTCGTAATTATGAGGGCAACGCCACCATTCCGGGTTTAGGACATGGAGGGCATACTTTAAATGTGTATGAAGTAAAGAAAGGCTTCCTGGGCATAGGTAAAAAAAGGAACCTGGTTTCTACTTCGAATTTTGACCTAAGAAATAATGATGTGATGATCGATGTTGACCAATATGGGCAGGCCCGGATAACTGAACAGGGAAATTATAACACACAAAACCGCAGGATTGACAGGAATACCGATCGCAACTATGGGAGGAACACAGACGGAAGTTATGACCGCAATGTGGAAAAGAATGGCAAAGGATATGGTCCCCATAACAATCCTGGTAAGGGAAATAAATATGGACTTTATAAAGACAAAAACAACAAGATGGACAAGTCCGGGAAATCCAATAAGGGTAAAGGAAAATAAATAATGCTATGAATACTTGACAAAACCGTCCCGGTAATCGGGGCGGTTTTTAGTTTTCGGGCACCGGTTGTAACTGCAGCTATCAAGCTCTACTGTTTGAATGCCATGATCTATGTCAGCCATAAATGTATCTTTCAGCACCTTCTTTCGTCTTCTATCGTTCATCAACATCTTTAAAGACAAAGAAAGTAAAAGAAGCCTGTATCGATCTTAAAAAAAACAATAATGAATTACCTGATCAGCACAACTGTACCCTGTCGGGTGGTTGCTTCCTCACCATCAAACTGGTAAGCACACATCCAGACAAAAACCCCACTGCTTTGCGGTTGTCCCTGGTATGTTCCATCCCAACCCTTATTGATATCTGTTGTTTCAAGTATGAGTTGACCCCACCTGTTATAAATCCGGAATTTATATTGCACTACATCGCCTCTCAGGATCGGTCTTAAGATATCGTTGTTTCCATCGCTATTAGGAGTAAACCCGGTAGGCATAAAAAATGCTGTTGGACAAATTTTAGGATTTACTATAATACTGTCTTTACCAACACAATTATTTCCATCTTTTACCTGCAGCCAATACATACCCGGTTGATTGATGATAATAGCAGCTGCTGAACTGCCGGTACTCCATGTGTATCGATCAAAATTGGTCGTTGCTTTTAATTGCAGCCTGTCATAGGAACACATTGAAGTATCCTGTCCAAGAAAGTCTGCAGGTTGGGGCAACATGAATGTGATCTTAGTTGTATCCCCGGCCTTGCATCCATTATTGTCTGTAACAATTACTGAATAAACACCAATATCATTTACAGTTATGGATTGTGAACTGCTGCCGTCATTCCATAAATAATTTGCAAAACCAGCGCCTGCATCTAAAATTTTCTGGCTTCCCGTACAAAGGGATGAATCTTTATTTAGCGATACAACAGGTAGTGTATAAACAGTTGGTACAACCAATGTGTCAAATGATCTGCACCCATCCGCCGTTGTACCAATGATCGAAAAGATTCCGTTGGTATGTACTGTAATTTGTTGTGTGTTGCTTCCATTGCTCCATTGATATTGGGTGAAGCCAGGCCCTGCATCCAATAGTAAGCTGTCACCTGTACAAAAACCTTTGTCAGGTCCCAGGTTTATCAGAGGAGATTGATGAACCGTGATATGAACAGTATCATAGCCAAAACACCCGGGTGTTTTTTCTGCCATTATTGTATATGAAGTATCAACAGCAGGATTAACGATCACCTGTTGTGTATTTGTTGCACTGATATTATAGTTTGGCGACCAGGCATAATTAATAAACCCTGGTGGAGCCAGTAAGTGCAGTGTGTCTGAATTGCATTTTGTCCTGTCTGGACCAATTGAGACCGGAATGGGTGGTGCAGCTGCTACCAGCACCGTATCTGAGAAAAGGTTTCCGCAAGAATCTGCCACTTCTACAAAGTATGTACCGGCTGCTGTGACCGAAATAAGCGAATCCGTGGCACCCGTATTCCATAGATAAGTTGCATAACCCTTGCGTGCATTCAAAACAATTGTATTGGAGGGACATATAGTTGTATCCGGTCCAATGTCTACCGGCCCGGGTGACTCTCTTATGGTGACCAAAACAGAGTCGGTGATCTCTCCGCATGATGTCATGATACTGGCAAACAACCATCCCTGCCATCTTTGATTGAATCTTATCAGCACTGTTGTATCATTGAGAACCTGGAAGGTTTGAACCACAGAAGTATCGATCGACCAATTGACAATTGCACCACATTGAATGTTTTTATAAGCCGTAAAAATGAGGTCCTGCTGAAGATCACATGAATTGCTGTCACCATGAATTTTCAATGTATCGCAAACTGTTGTCTGATAACAGGGAGGTGGAGCCGCATAATTTAACGGTAGCACACTATTGTTCTGGTTATTGGTTACAATTATGGCAGCGGGAATAGCCGCAGTCCATGAAAAGTAGTTTGGTCTATAATTCACAGGCGAGATGTTTGAAAAATTATCGATCATTCCAAGACATGTGCTGCCCGTGTCCGACACATGCATCTTTGAATAGTGCAGGTAAAAATTAGATTGTCCAACTGAAGCAAGGTTATTTATATAAACAACAGAACCGTTATCAAACAATTCAGCGTTATCATAAAATACCTCAAGACCGGTGATATCTTTCTTTCGTTGATGAAGGATAACGCCATTATCAGCAATACCATAATATTTGACCTCGTCAGGATAATTTAATTGTACCGACAAGCCGTAGATCACACGACCGTTACGGTCCACTTTGATCTTGCTTTCGTATGCATTGGAAGCAAGAGTGGAATTGATCGTGTATCCTCTTACAAAATCATGATTAGTGTTGAACTCAACAACCGAGAAATGCGGAATATTGGCAGAAAAAGGATTATACAGGTCACCAAATGTATTTCCATATACACAATAATTGCCGTTATTGAGCCGCACCACCGTCGGTGTCCAGCTTAAAAAGCCAGCATAAAAATTTGCCGGATATGGAAGATCAGGTTCCCAGCTTTTGTGCGATGAATAGGCCCCTGTTGTAGAATTTAGCCTCACAAAGTCCACGCTTACCCCATTTTGTAATGTACCATCGCCACGTGTGACCACCGTTACATAACTGCCATCATAAAAAACACCCATGCAATACGAAGTGGCAAAGTGACCAGTGAAACTACTTTGCCAAATAAGGCTTCCTGCGCTATTTAGTTTAAACACCACGGTATATCGCGGGTCGGGGCAATTCGTTACCGTACCTCCTACATATAGTTCGCCGCTAACGCCTTCTGCTACCCATGCATAACGAATATTGCTGGTAGTGCAACCATTGCCCAATAATGAATGAAATGTTTTTAGCCAAACAAGATTTCCAACGGATGTCAACTTTGCAACAAAAAAATCTACTGTCGGCGTCGGCGGGGTTGTAGAAAGAGGATTGTTATGCCATCCCGATACAATGATGCTGCCATCTGATAATTCATTGACCGCCTCGATATACATTCCGAGTCCCGCAACAACTTCGCTTCTCAATTCTTTTGACCATATATGGTTACCGATGCTATCAAATTTTGTAATCACACTATACCATGTGTAAGGAGGGCCGGTAGTTTTATCGCGACCATAACCGCCAAGCACTATCCCACCGTCTTTTGTTTTTGTCGAAGTATAAAAAGAATAGGCACGGTTATTCGCTTCAAATATTTTTAAGAAAGATGAATCCGGGCAGGCAATATTTGTCTGGCTTCTTGTTGTTGATGGAAATTGAAAGGATTGTACATTCAACGGCCGTTGAAAGGGACTTACCGTTCCCACTTTAGTCAACGGCGATTTTCTAACAGCGGGAATCGACTTGAAAAACCCTGGTGGAGGTGCAACTGAATTGGCTTTGGTGAGTGCTAATATCGCGGAATCCTGCGCAATAAGACTTGCCGGCCATAGGCTGATCAGGCAGGCTGCAAGCAGAGTTTTAGATGGTCGGATCACCGCAATCATATTCTGGTAAAATACTCAAAAGGTGGGAATGAATGGAGTGATGGTAAATCTACCTAAATTCACCAAAACTGGTCTGGATTCAGTCACGAATAGCGCGGGGGTTAGTAATTAAAATTCAAATTCCGAAACGCAAATGTCAAATAATATTCTGAAGATACGATCAATTATCATAACCTGCCTGATAATCTCGGTGTTGGGCTGTTCGAACAATAAAAAAGCTGACACTGATAGTCAAAGTACTTCCACGAATAAAGAAAGTGCAACCGTTACAAAGTCGAAAAGAATAGTATTTTTTGGTAATAGCCTTACGGCAGGTTATGGCTTGACTCCTGACCAGGCATTCCCTGCACTCATTCAAAAAAAGATCGATTCACTCAATCTACCTTACGAGGTGATCAATGCAGGAGTAAGTGGTGAAACTTCTTCAGGTGGTAAAACCAGGATTGATTGGATCCTTCAACAACCGGTGGACATATTTGTTCTTGAACTTGGTGGCAATGATGGATTGCGTGGTGTTGAACTTGCGGTGATCAGGAAAAATCTCCAGGACATTATTGATAATGTAAAGGCAAAATATCCCCAGGCCAAAATGCTTTTAGCGGGCATGCAGATACCACCGAACCTGGGAATAGA
>JAICPX010000614.1 GCA_025929635.1 Chitinophagaceae bacterium | reverse complement strand
GCAAAGGTGATCTGAAAGTTTCGTACACAAAAGTATTAAACAACCAGGCGGGCCTTGATCTTGTAAACAACATTCATAACCTGCTAAACAATGACCTGAATGTGATCGTTTACAACTTTGTTGATATGCTTAGCCATGCAAGAACGGAAATGGAAGTATTAAAAGAACTGGCAAGTGATGAGATGAGTTATCGCAGTATTACCAAAAGCTGGTTTGAGCACTCACCGCTTCACCAGGCATTAAAGAAAATTGCTGATAAGAAACTCAAGATCGTTTTAGCCACTGATCATGGAAGCGTAAAAGTAAAAACTGCGTACAAAGTGGTAGGCGATAAACAAACAACAACAAATCTTCGTTATAAGCATGGTCGCAATTTGAATTATGAACCAAAGGAAGTACTTGCCTTTCGTGATCCAAGAGAAGCGGGTTTACCCGTGCCGACCGTTAATTCATCTTTCATTTTTGCAAAGGAAGATGGATTCCTCTGCTATCCCAATAATTATAACTACTACGTTAACTATTACCGCAATACCTTTCAGCATGGAGGCGTGAGTTTGGAAGAAATGATCGTGCCGGTGATAAAGATGGTTACCAAGTAATTATTTTTTCTTGTTTAATACAATCCGGTCGCCAATCACTCCATATATCTTTTTAAAATACTCTTTGATTCCGGGATATTCTTCTTTTGAATAGACAGGTCGTTGTATGTCGAAAGAATTCCGGAAAACAAGAATATTTCCCTGCCGCAATACTTCTCTTTTGAAAAGCATGCTTGAATCAATTGACCTGATCAGGATATTCTGAGGAAGTTCTTCAATAAAGAATTCTTCAGGTATGGTCAAATGAAGATACATCGTGTACGACTGGTTACTTCCCATGTCAATATCCGTTCGACGGATCGAATCAGCAAAAGGATTTTGCCTGAAACTTGACAGGAAGAATGGATCGAGGATAAAATAATCGTTGGTTGATAACAATTTATAGGTGAATTGAAACTTGTGAACCAGCGGTAATAACTCATCTTCTGCATTTTCCTCTTCCAGGCTATCGATAATAAGATCTAAAAATTCCTTTTGAATAAACTCTTTATCTTCTTGTTCTTTTTCTTCTTCAGTTTTTTTTCTGTTTTGCTCTTCGATTTGGTTTGCTTTTGAATGATCGTAATAGGAGATATGAGCATCACCTTTCAATTCAGCATTGTGAGTTAATTCGGCTTTTACTGCAATATTTGTTTTCATCAGGGTCCGGTCGTCGGTAATGCTCACCCATTTATGTTCAAATGTGTCCAGCAGGAAGACATTACGGTTCAAAATATTGTATGGAGTGGTTTTATAAGAGACATATTTTTGAGTACCATCAAGCATATAAAAATTGGCCGAATCAATGATCAAAACATCAAGACCATTAAATTGCCCAAGACTGACAAAATCAGGATCTGTTTTACCATTTCCTCTTGTGCTTACCAGTACCGGGTAGCAATCTACCCCTGATTTTCTTAATAAGTTTAATATGGTGAGATTGATCTCAGCGCTATTACCGGATCTCAGTTTCCAAACTTCTTTCAGGTCATCCGGATAAAAACTCTGGTTTTGATCCCAGCCTATGTTCTTCTTCACCGCCTGGTAGATATAATTGACTTTGTTTGCCTTTGACTGAATTTTTTTTGCTGAATCAATTAGCGTTTCCGTGCCAGGGATCAGATTGTTAATTTGGGCGCCAAAAAAATAATGCAACAAGGCCCGGTTATAAAATCCCCAGCGACTTTCATCGTCATTAAAATCAAAAAATCCCATACGGGGTAAAAAAGCAAATTCAACCCGCTGCAGGTTGTCTTTTACTGAGCTCATCATGGGCTCCGGTCTGAAAGAATTGATATTTTTTAAGGTAAAGAACCTGGTAGCTTTTAAATGATTCGTAGAATAATTTTCATCCACACTATCAGCTGTAATAAAACGAAAATCAAATTTTGCCCTGTCCGGGTAAACGAACTTACAAATAGAAGTTGCTGTTGGTATTGCATCCTGGAAAAACCATGGATCAAGATGCATAATATTCCTTTCTGAATGAGTAAAACGGTATTCAATCACACTGCCCGGCCTGACGTTAGGAAAAGTGAAGGCAACCCTGTTGATGCCTTCTTCAGATTTTTCTCTTAATATCTGTTTTTTTTCAAGTTTCTTTGTAAAGATATTGCCCGAGGAATCAATATTTTAGATGTAGGCTGAAATATCATTGATCTTTTATTTCATTTTAATTTTCACATAAGGTATAATAATATTAGCT
>JAICPX010000424.1 GCA_025929635.1 Chitinophagaceae bacterium | reverse complement strand
ATTCGTGATCCAGGTTGCGGTAATGGGCTTGGTTGGGTATTGGATGAAAAAAAATTGAGTAGCGATAATAAGATCACCGCACCAAGGATCTTTGCCTATACCTCATTTGGCCAGGGTGCAAAACAGCCGATCACGACTCCTGAACTGGCGATAGAATGGGTAAAGGAAAATGCAAAGAAAGGTGCAGATGGGATAAAATTTTTTGGTGCTGCCCCACAGATCATGGATGCCGCCATCCGTGAAAATAAAAAACTGGGATTGCGATCGACTTGCCATCATGCTCAAATGAGTGTGGCGCAATGGAATGTTTTGAATTCAGCAAGAGCGGGAATGACATCAATGGAACACTGGTATGGTTTGCCTGAAGCTTTGTTTACAGATAAAACGATCCAGCATTACCCGTTGAATTATAATTACAGCAACGAACAACACCGTTTTGAAGAAGCAGGCAAGCTATGGAAACAGGCGGCGGCTCCCTACAGCGAAAAATGGAACGCGGTCATGAATGAACTATTACAATTTGATTTTACATTGGATCCTACATTCAACATCTACGATGCCAGCCGTGACCTGATGCGTGCACGAAGAGCGGAGTGGCATGAAGATTATACATTGCCTTCGTTGTGGAAATTTTATGAACCCAATCGAAATTCACATGGTTCCTATTGGTTTAACTGGGGAACAGAACAAGAAGTTGCATGGAAAGAGAATTACAAATTGTGGATGACCTTTATTAATGAATATAAGAATCGTGGCGGGAGGGTAACAACAGGAAGTGACAATGGGTATATTTATCAGACTTATGGTTTTGGTTATATAAGAGAATTGGAGTTATTGCGTGAATCGGGTTTTCATCCCCTGGAGGTGATCCGTTCGGCGACATTGTATGGCGCACAGGCATTGGGAGCTGATAAAGACCTTGGATCAATTGAAGCAGGAAAGCTCGCAGATATGGTGATTGTTGAAGTAAACCCATTGGAAAATTTGCAGGCGCTTTATGGAACCGGAGCAATAAAATTGAATGATCAGAATAAAGCCATAAGAGTTGGCGGAGTGAAATACACAATTAAAGACGGAATTGTTTATGATGCTAAGAAACTGTTAGGGGACGTAAAAAAGATTGTTGATGAAGAAAAAGCAAAATCTAATTGGAAGCTAAGACAGCCGGGGGTAGGAGAGTTTTAGCCGAAGGCGCCCAATAAAACAGTAAACGATCATAAAAAAATATTGCCTGACCATTGGAAAATTACTTGTGTTGGATTCCCGGTATCATCAAACATCTGACACCCGCGACATAACAAAGAAATATCATGCTTAAGAGACGTAAAGAAAACATATAACCTACCTCAGTTTTTCGACGTTTTTCTTCTGAGGATAACTGCCGAGCTTCTTTGCAGATCACCTTCAAAGCGGATTTCATAGCGCGCTGCTCCATCCTGTATAACTAATAAACCGGTATTGGGAGGGATCAGGCCCAGGCTTTCGGCATGCATGATCAGTACAAGCGAGTCACCTTGCCTTGCTGTCGTTGGGATCGTTGTTGTAAATGCCCTGGTAGTGAGTTTTACCTTTTCAACGATCATCTTTCCGTCCAGGACCATGCTGATCGTATCGCCGTCTATGGTTCCATTGTCATATACACTCAACGATAAGCTGTCACCGGTGAAAAATATCTCACTGATCGTTTGAATTTTTCTTTCAGGTGGTTTTAGCACGGGTTTTATCACGCTTCCGGGTTCGGTCTTTCCTGGTTTAGGATTATTATTAACAGGTTGTCTGACTTCTTTTTTCTTTTTGGCTCTGATGAAGGAAAGATTGTGAACCAGATTTATCTCGTCCATGGTCACCAGCATTTTGGTAGAAAGCGGCCGGGATGTCTTCTGGAGGTAAACCTCGCCAAAATAGGTACGTGTATCTCTGAAATCCAGGGAGCGTGTTCCAAAACCTCCCTGCAGGATCATTAACGTATCTTTTATTACCAGGGACAAATTGCCGAACATTTTAGTTCTTCTTGGCTGCGTGGTGAAATTATCATAGACCAGTTCACCGTCCTCAAAGAATATTTCTTTTTTCCCTTGTTTGATCTTTGCCGTTTTAATTCCAATGTTTTCAACACCATCTTTTGGATAAATAATCAGTGAATAACCGTTAAGTTTTTTATAGCCGGCGCTTATTGCCAATTCATACTCAAGCTGGCTGCCGGGGGTTTTTATATAACCGGTCCACACACCGGTTATATCCTGTGAGCTGAGACACAGGGGCAAGAGGGAAAATATTGTTAAAAGAATTCTCATTATCATTATACGCTGATCAGGATAGTAGACGATAATTAAAGCCGGAAAGTATGACGAAATCCTAAGTTTTTGGCTCTTTATTTACCACGTCACTTTCATCAGGTTTTTTTTCATCAAGTGGCTGGTTGGTAAATTCATTCATGTAAATTCTGAAAAGAACCACAATATAACTTACAAGCAAGGGTCCGAAGATTAAACCTATAAAACCAAACAACCCTAAGCCGATCAGCACACCCAGCACAGTGATCACAGGGTGTACATTACCCATCTTTTTCATGATGGTGATCCTGGCCACGTAGTCAATATTGCCGGTGACAACCAAACTGTAAAATAGCAGGCCCGTGGCATTCCATGTCTCACCCGTTACATACATATATATTACAAGCGGTACCCATACGACCATTGTACCGATAATTGGGAAAAACGCAAAGACACCGGTAAAAAATCCCCATAATGCAAATTCATGTACCCCGAAAATAAAATAGCCAAGCGTTGCTACTAATCCCTGTATGATTGAGATCAGGGGAATCCCTATCGCATTGGCTTTTACCATTTTTTTTGTTTCTGAAGCAAGCATTGAGGTGTTTGCATCTTTCAATGGTATTATTTTAAACAGGGTCATTTCCACCGCCTTGCCATGATATAATAAGTAGTACAAAAAGAACAGCATGGTAATAAGATTGGAAACAAGATTCAGTGTACTATTGAGCAAAGACGGAATAAATGTGATGGTTTGATCAAGGGAGTTGGAAAGCGACTTTTCAGTAACAATGGCAACACCAGCTTTTGCCTGCACCTGCATTACGGCTTGTTTTATATTATTGATGACAGCGGTCGGATCACTGAATACACTACTTATTTTAGGGCTTAGTAACGCGACGGCTGCAAAGACAGGTACACCGAGGATAAGCAAATAAAAAATAATGTATAGAAATGCAGCATTTCCTTTTTTCCATTTCCTGGTGTACACAAGTTGAAAATAACTTGCACGACTCAGAATATAAAGAGTGATTGCACCCAGCAATCCCGGCATGAACAATTTCAATTCTCTCAGGGAAAGATAAATAAGCAGGATGATCAGGGCCAACAGCAGCACTTGCCTTACCCTGTCATTAAAGTTTAGCATATGAAATTTATGAAGTAAGGGTGGTCACCTATATTTCCGGTCATCACTTACTGAAAGTAAGTTAATCAATTTTCTTTACCCGGTGTAGTGGAGGCTGGTTTACCTTTTCCATTTTTATTACTAAGAGCAGAAGCTACTTTATTTACGATGTTGGCTTTATTATCTGCGATAAGGTGTGAGGAATAATTTTTTACAAAGAATGGCACCAGCATTTTGGTGACCCACCCCGATTTGGCAAGAACGAATTTTTTTAATAGCAGATCGATGACTGTATTGGCACCCTGGGTTATCAGCGGGTTATGCGTGTCGCGGGTGGTGATCTTCCCGACAAATTGCAGGGCCATTTGTGCCGGTTTCAATTGGTGTTTGAGCAAGCCGATCTCAATCTGTATCAATTCTTTTTGAGATCGTAACAATTCTTCAAGCAATTGCTCTTCCCTTTCAAGATCTTCATATGTTCTTATCTTTCTCTTCATATATTTTGCTTATCAGGGTGTTTCTAATGAAAGGAGAGATAACCTTCTTCCTCATCAATACCAGTATAAGAACAAGCAGTGTATAAAAGCCTGCAACGATCAAAAACCCGCCTGCGGGGCTATCCAGCATGGCGCCGAGCCACCAGGCGGCAGCAAGACTTAGAAAAAGAATTATACACAGGCTGATAAAAAAGATCAGCACTGAATTGACAACTCCTGAAGCTATATTGCTTGCTTTTTTTGTGAGCCTGACAACACTTAACTTATAAAATGTCTCTGCATAATCACCTGCGTGTTGGAGAATGTCTTTTGCGTCGTCTTTAAGTTT
>JAICPX010000471.1 GCA_025929635.1 Chitinophagaceae bacterium | reverse complement strand
GGTCAATTCTAATTAAGGGGCAATTGTATAATAAACTCAGTCCCTTCACCCTCTCTTGTATCCACGGTTAATTCTCCACCATGTGCTTTCACAATATCATAACTCAATGATAAACCTAAACCTGTTCCTTGTCCGGTTGGTTTGGTTGTAAAGAATGGCTGAAATATTTTATCTAGTATTTTTTGCGGAATCCCGTTGCCGTTGTCGGTAACCTTAATCTCAACCTTATTCTTTTCTTTCCTTGTACTTACTTTAACCACTGGTTCATAATTCTCCGCATTTTGATTTTGCTTTTCCCTAACTGCATAAAATGCATTGTTGATCAAATTCAGGATCACTCTTCCCATATCCTGTGATATGATATTGACTTTATCAATGCTGTCGTCAAAATCCGTTTCAAATTTTACATTGAAAGATTTATCCTTCGCCCGGTGACCATGGTAAGCCAATCGCAAATATTCATCGGTCAATGCGTTGATATCGGCGAGTTCTTTCTTTCCTGAACTGGTTCGCGAATGCTGGAGCATGCCTTTTACGATTGCATCGGCACGTTTGCCATGGTGTTGAATTTTTTCAAGATTATCGATCACATCATTAGCAATCGTCTTTGCACTATCCGGCGTGCCTTTATCCAATTCTGTTTTCATTTCAACCAACAACTCCCTGCTTACTTCAGAGAAATTATTTACAAAGTTCAAAGGATTTTGTATTTCATGCGCAATCCCCGCTGTCAATTCCCCCAGCGAAGCCATTTTCTCCCGCTGGACCAATTGAGTTTGCGTTTCCTTCAGGTCCTGTATCACCGTAATAAGATCGCGGTTCACATTCTTCAGCTCACCCGTTCTTTCTTCCACCTTTTTTTCGAGCAAAATATTCTGTTCCCTGATCAATTTTTCATTCTCTCTCATTGAAGCCAATGTTTCCATATTTGCCTCTTCCTTTTCGCGTTTCAGTATGTTGATCCGGTTGGCAAGTGCAATGGACAGCAGCAAGGCTTCAATTGCAGAGCCGATCTGCATAGAATGCCGCGTAAAAGTATTATAAGGAAATACATTATAATCTTTGAGAATATAGATCACGATGCTCACCAAAAGGAATGACCAGGCAATAAGAAAATAACCGGCAGGTTTATATCCCTGCCGCAAAATCAAGACAGCGGTGATGAAAAGAAGTGTAATACTTAACAGCGAAAGAAATTCGAGAATAATAGTCCCCTCCACAAAATACCCGGCTAATAAAGTAATAAGGACCGAAATGTAAAGCACAAACATTACCACCAGGACACTATGAAGGCCGGGAGTATGCTTTTTTGTTTGCAGAAAATTGGCTGCAAACAGTAAGCCTGACATACCTAATAAACAGGCGGCTACTTCAGAATAATTGCTCAACCAGGGGGTTGATGGCCAAATATATTTTGCTGCATAACCCTGGAAGATACAATTCCAGCAGGCCATGAAAAAAATATATAAAACATAATACAGGTACGAATTATCCCTTAATGAGAAAAACAGGAACAGGTTATATAAAAGCATTACCAGCATAAAACCATAAAACATGCCTTCCAATAAATTGCGTGTGTAACTTTTTTTGCTAAATGCCGATTCTGTGCCCGCCTTGAATTGAAACTGGGTTCCATTGGTATCGGTAATGCGCAAGTAGATAGTGGTTGTGCCACCCGGTGCAACAGCAAGTGGGAATTGATAATTAACATCACTGGTAAACCTCTTGTCAAAAGGGAGCCAACTACCGCTATGTCGCTCCGCCAATAGTTCTACCGAATCAAATTCATACAATAAAATGTCTATTAAAGTCGGATTACCTATCTCAAGTAATAGGTTTTGATCTGTTTCATTCCGAACCACGCATTTAACCCAATAAGCTGAAGATGAAATTCCAAAATTTATGAAGTCCTTTTCTATTTTTTGAAAACTGGATTCTTGTCTTCGTATGTCTTCGATAGTAAGTTTTTTCGAGGGATCTTCGAGAACAAACGATTGCTGTGCAAGGTTGATGAGTTTATCTGTTTGGCTTATTGTTATCGTCTGGGAATAACAAATAAGCGAACAGAAACAGGATATGACTGCAAAAACATTTTTCATCAGAGCCCTTTATTTGTTTCAATCTAAGTTGTCGAAGGTAGAAAAACAATAAATTCTGATCCCTCCCCTTCTTTTGTTTCAACTGTTAATTCCCCTCCATGCGCCTTTACAATATCATAACTTAACGATAAACCCAGGCCGGTTCCCTGCCCTGTCGGCTTGGTGGTAAAGAATGGCTGAAATATTTTACCCAATACTTTTTGTGGAATGCCATTACCGTTGTCATTTACCCGTATTTCAACTTTGCTATTGTGCTTTGCTGTGCTAATTGTGACTACTGGCTCGTACCCCTGCCCATCCGGGAACCCGTCACTCATCCTTTGTTTTTGTTTTTCACTAACGGCGTAAAAAGCATTGTTGATCAAATTAAGAATAACTCTCCCAATATCCTGCGGCACTACACTTATTTTTCCAATACGGTCATCAAAATCTGTTTTCGTAGTTGCAGCAAAAGACCGGTCTTTTGACCGCATACCATGATACGCAAGTCGCAAATATTCATCTGCTAAAGCGTTAATATCCGTCAACTCTTTTTTACCACTGCTGCTCTTTGAATGCTGCAACATTCCCTTTACAATGGCATCAGCCCGTTTACCATGATGATTTATTTTTTCCAGGTTTTGTTTTACATCGTCAACAATAGCTTTTGCGTCTTCATGATTACCTTTTGCCAATTCGTTTCTCATTTCTTCAATCAATTCATTACTTATTTCTGAAAAGTTGTTGACAAAGTTTAAGGGGTTCTGGATCTCGTGTGCAATACCAGCCGTGAGTTCACCCAATGAAGCCATTTTCTCCTGTTGTATCAGTTGCGCCTGGGTAGACTTAAGTTCATCGTAAGCCTTTTCAATCTTCATTTTCGCCTTTTGTTTTTGCCTGTTATTCCTGTAAAAGATAATGGCCAGCAATAGCAATATGCCGATGCCGGCCAGCATTGAGTACGTTCTGACCCTGTTGCGAAACTGAATCTTATCCTTCTCCAATTCTTTCATGCGGATCTGTTCACGAAGAAATACATCCTGGGCCTGGGCCGAACTTTTTACCGTGTATGCATTAAGACTATCCTTGGCATGGAATGCCAGTTCCATATATTTTGCAGCGCTGTCAGTTTCATGTCTCATTTTATACACCCGGAACAAATTTTCGTAAGCAGCTGCCGGGTTCCAAACAGTGCCCGCCAATGAACCTACCTTTTCCAGGGTTTCAATTGACCTGTATGCATGATACAGGCTTGAATCTTTTTCCTGCTGCGCCATAAAGCATTTTGTCAATCCAAAATGGATCATGACCAGTGAAACGAAATTGTTCTCCTGGTTTGCGAGGTCATGCGCCCGGTAGTAGTGTTTCCGTGCAGTATCAATATTTCCCCGCGCAAATTCAATTTCGCCGATATATGTTAACAGGCGCGATACATTTTGTTTGTACCCAAATTGCTTTGAAAGTGATAACCCATTCTGTACAATAAGCATTGCTGAATCTAACTTATTTAAATTTTTATACGCGATGCCCATTGTGGCATACAAGTAGTATAAGAAAAAATGGTTTTGCGTTTCTTTCCCGATCTTTTCAGCTTCAGCAAAATGGTAAATACCCTTGTCATTGCTTCCTGTACGAATGAATAAATTAGCGATTTGCATATGAAGGTT
>JAICPX010000016.1 GCA_025929635.1 Chitinophagaceae bacterium | reverse complement strand
TTCAAATTACACCGCGGCAGTTATGTGGAGTTTACGTGTATAAAAGCAAAAGATAAGAATGGTATTATTATACACTTCAGCCATTAATAATCCAGCTATTGATGTGTCGCTGAAAAACTGCAGTGGTGTTTATAACCAGGCAATTCATAAGTTTAACTTATTGTATGCAATTGGTAAGATAGGTCCGGCGTTTTTTTTTCACCGTGAAAATCTTTATAGCAAAAATTTTCTTTTTAATTGCAGTTCGTTCTAACTGCCAGGACGCGAATATTTACCCATGCAGAACGGCATGTAATATTGGTGTTCAGATTGCTGATTACAAGTCCGGGGATTCAATCACAAGGGGTGCATTGCTAAAAGCCGTGGGCATAAAAGCTGAAGCGGGACAGTTTACAATATTGTCGTACAGAATTACAATGGATGGGCCGGGTTTTTGCTGCGACCCTTGTGAAATCGATAATTCGGGAGATAAGTTTACTGAGAATACTCTTTTAGTATTTCGAAAATTAAGTCGTGGCGTTTTTATGAGTTTTGATTGTATCACTGCGAAAGACTCGCATGGACACCTCACCGGATTGAAGCCGGCTTTTTATATTATCAGGTAAATGGTAGTTCTGACTTACTTTGTGATATTACAACAAATAGCCGGTGGGATGAATCCACCAGCCGGCGCGCCGACTCCTTGTCTCACCACCGTTAATGTTAGAGTTTTCATTTGCCTTAATAAACAAGATTCGATATCCGCAAAGTATTGCCCTAAACGTTATGGCGGTTGCTTTACTAATAGAGGCCTTCGGACAACGGATAAAAACTACTCCATTATCAGTTTTAAGATGCGAAGTGAGAACTTATGTGGTGAACAGTTTGAGATGGAAGCAATAAACTCAGGTGCTACCTGGAACGAAGCACAAGCAATAGTAAATAGAGCATGTGCCGGAAGCATAGTCAAATTTTCTTGTATAAGAGCAAAGGATAAAAATGGTAATGTTCAGGTACTTCACCCCCTGACAATTCAGTTATAGGTAGATTGCGTCGGCCTTTTAGCCCGATGTGTGAAAATTGCAATTAACAAACGGCCTCGCAATGACACCATCACTAATAATGCCATCTCACAAACGCCTCCATCGCTGCATAATGCGTAAGTCCAAGATCAGCATAGAGATTTGCTGTGGCTTCATTCCGTTCTTCGGCTCTTTGCCAAAACTCCCTTGAATCACTTCCCTGGAAAGGCACCATGTCTTTCTGAGATTGATGTATGAAAATCCCAAATCGCTTTTTCATAACCTGGTCGGGACTCATGGGTATTGCCATTTCGATCTCTTCAATATTCCATTCCTGCCATGCGCCTTTGTACAACCACAACCAACATTCATTGATCCATTCATCCCCGGCCGACTTTATCCGTTTGAGTGATTCAAGTACCACGTTAAAACAAACGATATGTGTACCATGAGGATCGGCAAAATCGCCGGCGCAATAAACCTGCTGTGGTTTTATTTGGCGCAAAAGCTCCATAGTGAGCTTTATGTCTTTTTCGCTCATCGGTTTTTTCTCAATCGAACCAGTTTCATAGAATGGAAGATTTTGAAAATGGATGTTCTGTTCTTTTATTCCCACGTAACGACAGGTTGCCTTTGCTTCGCATCTCCTTATCAAACCTTTGATGGCGCGGATAGTTGGTGTATCGGTTTGATTGGCTTTTTTGCGGGCGATATATTTTCTTGCGTCTTCCAGAATTTTTCCCGATTTCTTTGTATCGATTCCGGCGATCTCTTCAAAGCCAACCGCGAAATCAAGAAATCTTGTAACAAATTCATCGGTGACAGCGATATTGCCCGAGGTTTGATAAGCAACATGTACATCATGTCCCTGGTCATGTAATCGCTGAAAAGTACCTCCCATACTGATAATATCATCATCGGGATGAGGAGAGAATATCACACAACGTTTTGGATAAGGCTCGCTGCGTTCGGGATGTGTTGGCAAATGAACATTCGGTTTGCCACCCGGCCAACCTGTGATCGAATCCCGAAGCATGTAATAAACACTCAGGTTTATTTCATAGGCATCACCTTCTTCAACGAGCAGGTCGCTTAGCCCATATTCATTGTAATCACTATTGGTAAGACTAAGTACCGGCTTTTTTAATTTCAATGCCATATTTACCACGGCTTTCTTGATCATCCTTGGTGTCCATTCACAATCACCGGTGAGCCACGGGGATTTGATTCTTGTGAGTTCTGCCGCGGCCGCTTCGTCAATAACAAAAGTCACATCATCATGATTCTGCAAAAGCGAGGCGGGCACATGTTCGGTATCATCATCTTCAGCTGATTTCTTAATTACAGGTGCCTTGCCAGGTCCCCATGCCATCAGGATGATCTTTTTGGCCTTCATAATTTCACCAATACCCATTGTAATTGCCAGGCGGGGTACTTCAGAAATATTGGCAAACTCGTATGCGTTCGCAATACGTGTTGAATTGTCAAGGGTGATCAACCGGGTTTTTGAATGTACACTTGAACCCGGCTCATTAAAACCAATATGACCATTGTTACCGATACCTAATATCTGTAGATCGATACCTCCTGCATCCTGTATCATTTTTTCATACTGGCGGCAATGTTCTTTGATCTCTTCTTTTTTGATTTCCCCGTTGGGAATATGAATATTTTTTGGATCAATGTCTATGTGATTAAAAAGATTGACCCTCATAAACCGATTATAACTTTGCAGGGAATTATTGCTTATCGGATAGTATTCGTCAAGATTAAACGTAACAACGTTTTTGAAGCTCAGCTTTTCTTCCCGGTGCATTCGTACCAGTTCAGCATATAAAGTCTTCGGAGTCGAGCCGGTAGCAAGACCAAGAACAACTTTTTCTTTCTTCTTTTGTTTATCGCGAATGAGATCTGCAATTTGTTGCGCAACTGCTTTAGAGCCAGCCTTTAGATCAGGATGAATTTTTACCGGGATCTTTTCAAATGAGTCAACCATTGTCATCTTGGGAAAGGGTTTCGGCGAAAATACCGAATTAAGCGGTTATGATGAAAGTACAGTCATTTCCATCTTAGTTTTTTGGCAGAAAGCAGATTTGTTAAGGTATTTATGATTGTCGCGGATCAATCTTAAGAGATCATAATAATCAGCGTCATCAGCGTTCCATCGCCACTATTAATTTATTTCTATCTCATCAACAAATAACCAGGCTTTGCTGCCGGCACCTGGGTTTCCTTGCGGAATTTCACCCCAATTTTTTACGACCACTTTTACATAACGTGCCGGATGAGTCATTGTGAATTCAACCTTCATTGTACCATTACCGGTTTTGGCTCTTGATTCAATAAAATCGTCGGTCAGTCCAACACTTGAAAAATTAGTGCCGTCACCGGATACAAAAACTTCCATTGTAAGCGGCCGGTGTATCCATGACCCTGGTTCGCTGAATGTATGTACGATAACCGACCTTATTTTTTCTTCTTTCCCAAGATCGATCACAGCTTCGCAATCGGTTCCGGAAAAACCAAGAAAGTCTTTACGTTGCGCAAGGCCTTTCTCATTTTGTATGCCATTTATCAATGTGAATGCGCCGTCGCCTTTATACGTATCGGATGGTTGCGTAACAAGCGAAATTTTTTTCCCTGTTGCCTTATTAAATAGAATGTTCTGAGAAATTGGATTGCTGATAGCCTTGCCGTTTACCATGGAAATGGCTGCAACCAGTTGAGTCGATTTGACCGGGATAGGAGCGGTATAATCATTTCCTTCAGCAAATTTTAATTCATAAGGCCGGTTTGCAAAATGTGTAACGGTTTTAATTGTAGCGGAGGGATTTTTTGTTTCGAGTTTCCATAACACGCCGTCGAAGTTTTCGGATGGGATCACTGTTGCTTTCAGGTCATAATAGGCCCTGCTGTAATTGGTTTTCCAGAGCTCATAACGTTTCAACTGCATCGGAAGTTTTTTTTCAAAATCATTCCAGCTCTTTTTTTCTTTCGGGGTCCATAACAATTCGCTTAATGCGCTCAAACGGGGGAACAGCATGTATTCTACGATCTTTGTGTTATTCGTATATTCAGTCCACATGTTTGCCTGTGCGCCTAAGACATATTTGCTTTGTTCCTCACTTAGCGCTTGCGGGACTGGTTCGTAGTTATAAGCCATCTCAAGCGGCAAATAACCACCAATTGTCAAGCTATCCTCATTTTCAGCTTGCGAGTAATTGTAGTAAACATATTTGTCAGGGGTCATAATAACATTGTGTTTTTCCTTGGCAGCGGCAATTCCACCATCCTCGCCACGCCAGCTCATTACAATTGCATTTGGTGCCAGGCCTCCTTCCAGGATCTCATCCCATCCAATTAAGGTTTTGCCTTTGCCATTGATATATTTTTCTATTCTTTGAATAAAATAACTCTGCAATTCATGTTCATCTTTAAGCTTGTTATCCTTCATTCGTTTCTGACAATTGGGACATCGTTTCCAGTTTGCTTTCGGACATTCATCACCGCCAACATGAATGAATTTACCGGGAAATAGAGCGGCTACTTCATCGATCACGTTCTCTAAAAATTTAAATGTTTCTTCCTTGCCTGCACAAAAAACATCACTGAATATTCCCCAGGTTTGTTGTACCTGTTTTCCGGTTGAATCACCGCTCCATTTGCAGACTTTAGGGAAATATTTTATTGTAGGTTCTTCAGGAAAACAACTTAGCGATGGATAAGATGCAATGGCAGCACTGCTGTGCCCGGGCATTTCTATTTCAGGTACGATTGTGATGTAACGGTCGGCTGCATACTTAACAATGTCCTTTATTTGTTCCTGTGTATAAAAGCCGCCATGTTTTTTGTTATCATTGCCACGACCGGGGTACCGGCCAATAATAGTTCCATTTCTCCATGCACCAACCTGTGTAAGCGTTGGGTATTTTTTTATTTCAATTCGCCAGCCCTGGTCCTCGGTTAAATGCCAGTGGAAATAATTCAATTTATGATACGCAATAAGATCAATATATTTTTTGATGAAATCAACCGGCATGAAGTGACGACCCACATCAAGATGAAGTCCACGATATGCAAAACGGGGATGATCTTTGATTGTGACATAAGGAATTTGGATGGTGTTATTTGAAAGATGTGGCGGCAGGAGTTGAATCAATGTCTGTATACCATAAAAGACACCTTCTTCATCATGACCGGTGATGTCAATACCTTCATTAGTTACTTCTAATGTATAAGACCCCGGTTGTGTGTTTTTTGATTTATCAAAACCTAAGAGTATCCGGGAACGTGCGGGAGGAAGATCTTGCGTCGAAGCATTCCTCCAGGATTGGTAATATTCTGCCAAATAAGACAAAAGGAATTCTGATGATTTATCAAACTCATTTTTGGAGTTGGGCCCCGCTGCAGCAGTAGTCGCCGATTCAATTCTGACATTAACAGGGATAATATAAGAACCGTTTCCCATGATGACGGAGGCGGGTTGTGGAATTATATTTAATTGTGAATAAACAAAGGGACTACAAACCAGGGTAATAACCAACGCAATCGATCTCATGGCCTTTAATTTTAGAGTTATACAAAAAAGTCCCGTCACATGCGGGACTACAAGTTAAGACAAAGGTTCTACTTCATTACAGGTAACATAATGCTACTGCTGTTCGATGCATCATGATGAATTCTTATCGTTGCTTTTTGAAAATCGGTTATGTCTGCTTCATAAATATTTACGAATTTTTGTGGATTACGATCCGCTAAGGGGAACCAGCTGCTTTGAATTTGTATCATTAGCCGATGACCTTTTTTAAAGGTATGAGCTACATCAGGCAATTCGAATTTTACTCTTTCAATTTTGTTTGGAGTAAAGGCAACCGGATTTTCAAAACTATTCCTGAATTTTCCTCTCATGATCTCGCCGCGAACCAGCATTTGATACCCACCCATTGGATAACTGCCGCCTCCGGCACGGCCCTGTTGGGCAACAGCACCGGGGTAAGTAAAGTCATCCGGAAACACATCAATGATCTTTACAACAAAATCGGCATCAGTGCCCGTGATACTAACTAAAAGATCGGCCATAACCGGACCGGCAAGAGTCAGATCTTCGGTTAAAACATTAGTTTGAAACGTAAGCACGTCGGGCCTTCTTGCAGCAAACCGCTGGTCATCGTTCATATAGGCGGTTGTTCGAAAGTGGTGAACATCTTCGGTATAGGGAACCGGGTGCGCAGGATCGCTGATGTATTCGCTGAACCTCACCCCCGACCCCTCTCCATCCCGCTTCGCCGGAGAGAGGGGAGAAGGTTTATTCCACGAGAGGTTTCCGTTTGCCTGTAAATAAATTGGCTGATTAGTAGTATTAGCCGGTGGCCACCGGTTAAAATTCTTCCATTGATTTTCTCCGCTAAAGAAAATTATTGCTTCAGGCAAATTGGGATCGGCACCTTTGCCTTTTAGATAATAATTAAAGAATGGAATTTCAATATTGTTCTGATACCACAAAGACGTGGCCGAACCAAAACGAATATTACCCAGGAAAGAACCATCTCTTGATGCCCATTGACCATGACTCCAGGGGCCAATCACCAATTTATTATGAATTCCCGGGTTTTGTTTTTCTATCGCCTTATATAATTGCCATGCTCCATAACAATCTTCTGCATCAAACAGACCGCCGACAGTAAGCATTGCTGGTTTGATATTATACATGGCTCTTCTCGCATCTCTTGCTTTCCACCAATCATCATAGTTTGGATGCCTGTACATCTCGTGCCAGAATTTTATGCTGTCACCGATCAGTTTTGCAAGATTCTTTAAGGTACCTGCTTCCAGGTAAAATTTATAATTATCTGTTGTTGAAAAAGTAAAGCCTGTTGGACCGACCGTTGTAGGCTTAGGTCTTGGTTTGCCAAAACCAGAGTAAAAAAGAAAACCGTCCATTTGGAAGAATGCACCGTTATGATGAAAGTCATCACCCAAAAACCATTCTGTGACTGGTGCTTGCGGACTTACTGCTTTTAATGCGGGATGACCAGAGGCAGCAGCCATTGTTGAATAAAAACCCGGGTATGAGATTCCGAATACGCCCACATTGCCATTGTTATTCGGTAGATTTTTTATCAGCCACTCGATCGCGTCAAATGTATCACTGGCTTCATCAATGTCCTTGTTTGTTTTCTTATCCTTAATGAATGGACGTACGTCCACAAACTCGCCTTCACTCATCCAACGACCACGAACATCCTGTATCACGATGATATAATTTTCGCGGCAATAGTATTTCCAATGGTTATTCCAAAAACTACGAAAGTTGCTTTCGCCATAGGGAGAACATGAATAAGGGGTGCGATTCATCAGGATCGGGTGTTTTTCACTTTTGTCTTTTGGTTCATACACAGAAGTAAAAAGCTTTATGCCGTCCCGCATAGGGATATAGATTTCTCTTTTGGTATAATTTTCACGGATCCATGCACTGTCTTGTTCATTTTGTGCTGTTGTAATTAAAAATGAAAATAAAAATGCGAGCAGGAGTAGTTTGCGTAGCATGATAGTTTAGATTTGTCCGAAGGTACTGAGTACTCCTTTGGAGTACCCCCTTCGGGGGAAGTAAATTTAATTATTCTCTATTTACACCGGCCAACAATTTTATGAGTGAGCATAGGCAAATTATTGAAAGGTTCTATTCGGCTTTTCAAAGGCTGGATCATAAAACAATGAATGATTGCTACAGTGATGACATTATTTTCAGCGACCCCGTTTTTCTCACATTAAGAGGGGATGAAGTGAGATCCATGTGGGAAATGCTTTGCAAAAACGCAAAAGATCTTTCTTTGACATTTTCTGATATTGAATCGGTAGATGAGGAATATGCCACCTGTAAATGGGTGGCGAAATATACTTTTTCAAAAACCGGTAGGAAAGTAACAAACAACATCAAAGCTTTTATGAGAATAAAGGACGGAAAGATCATTGAACACAGCGATGCATTCCGGTTAAGCACATGGATAGCGCAGGCACTTGGCTGGAAGGGATTATGGTTTGGGTGGACAGGATTTATGAAAAGAGCAGTTCAGAAAAATGCGAGAGGGAATCTTCAAAAGTTTATGTCTGCAAAATCGTAGACACAAGGCATGCCTTTTCTCTACTACGATATCATTCTTCCAGCACGCCAAATTTCCCCGCATTTACATCCTCCACAGCCTGCTCGATCTCCTCCCATGTATTCATTACAAATGGGCCATATGCAACGATCGGTTCATTGATCGGATCACCGGCTAAAATGAGAACGATCGAATCTTCGGTTGCACTGATCGTAAACTCTTCGCCATCATTTTTAAGTAAGACAAAATGATCGGCATGCGCATTGATATTATTTACTTTTATGTTTCCTTCGATTACAAGTAATCCAGTGTTGTAAGTCCCGGGAAAACTGAACGTCAGCATAGCGTCTTTTTTTATCCTTGCATTATACATTTCTATCGGTGTAAATGTTGATGCAGGGCCTTTCACGCCTTTATACCCACCTGCAATTACCTCGACAAATCCTTTTTCATCGGGTAAAATATATCGGCTCATCATTGCATTTGTGATCTCCTGGTATTTGGGGTTTGTCTTTTTATCTTTCGCAGGAAGATTCACCCAGAGCTGCACCATTTGAAAAGCACCTCCTTTTTTACTGAAC
This sequence comes from Chitinophagaceae bacterium, assembly GCA_025929635.1. Classification (GTDB taxonomy): domain Bacteria; phylum Bacteroidota; class Bacteroidia; order Chitinophagales; family Chitinophagaceae; genus VBAS01. The sequence goes on along the minus strand of JAICPX010000016.1, from coordinate 14,370 downwards.
TCCTTTTCATGATATTCCTTATGCAACAAACCAGCGCCAGCCGTCATCCATTGTACATCACCTTCACCAATTACGCCGCTGTTCCCGGCACTATCATGATGCGCCACTTTGCCGTGATAAGCAATGGTTACGGTTTCAAATCCGGCATGGGGATGTACACCCACACCGCGAGGTTCTTCTTTTGGGCTAAACTCGATTTTAGAACCATAATCAAGCATAAAGAAGGGACTCATTCTTGTTTTCCCGATCTGTTTTGTACCGGGAAAAAAATTATGAACCCTGAATCCATCACCAACCATATGCGGTGGCGGTGGAGCTATAACTGCTTCAACTGATCTCTTGCTCATGGTTAATATTTTGATATTCAGATAATAGATATTAGGATACCGGGTTTTTGGAGGTTTTCAATTTCTCAATATCCAATATCCCAATATCTTTAAACAGGTACTTCCATTAATAACAGTTCACTATCAGCATCTGCTTTAATTTCCAGTTTTTCAATTTCAGTAATTCCTAATCCATCTCTTTTGTTCAATTTTTCTCCATTAATTGTTACCTCACCTTCGATCACGAAAGCATAAACACCATTATTGCTATTCCTGAGTTTATATGTTGTTGTAAAATCTTTATCGAGTTTACCCAAACTAAACCACGCGTCCTGGTGAATTTGCACAGCACCATCAGCCGCACCGATAGGGGAGACAACCGTCAATAGTTTATTATGTTTATCAGCATCTGAAAAGGTTTTTTGATCATAGCGTGGCTCAACATTTTTCTTATTGGGAAAAATCCAGATCTGGAAAAATTTTACAGGCTGATCATGATTCTTATTTTTCTCCGCGTGCTGAATGCCGGTGCCCGCACTCATTGCCTGTACATCCCCCTGGCGAATTACCTGTGTATTGCCCATGCTGTCCTTATGTTCAAGATCGCCACTTGTCGGAATTGAAATGATCTCCATATTATCATGTGGATGTGCGCCAAAGCCCATTCCACCTGCAACGGTATCATCATTCAAAACCCGTAAAGCGCCAAAATGAACTCGTTCAGGATCATAATAACCGGCAAAGCTAAAACTATGATAACTGTCAAGCCAGCCATGATTTGCATGACCCCTGGTGTTTGCTTTGTGAAGAATTGACCTCATAATTTTCCTTATTTAAATATTTGTATTCGTGAAACGTCAAACGTGAGACGTGAAAATGAAGAGACTCTGCTGTTGTCTCAATTCTGACGTTTCACTTTTCACGTCTCACTATACTTTCATGCAGCTACTTTCCTCGACACAATGTTTTCCGATAACCATAAGAATTCGCTGATAAAATTGTGAATATTTTTTTCAAAAACAGGATCAACAAGATTTCCTGCTTCATCGAATTTTTTATCAACGGTGGGCACGATTAGCAAATAAGGCGAAGCGATACCAAATAATGCCGGTATCAGCTGCAGCAACTGCTGTGATGCTCTTATACCGCCCAAAGCACCCGGTGATGCGGTTACAATTCCAAAGGGCTTATGATGTTGCTTTGGAAAATGGTCCAGCAGGTTTTTCATTGCGGGCGAATAGCTGCCGTTTTATTCAGGACTTTCCAAAATAAAAGCATCCGCATTAAAGATTCGTTCTGCCAGGGGCTTGAACTGATCGGGTGTTCTGTCAACCGATACAAAAACTGATTGTACCGGCGGCAGGTTCCAATCCTTCATGTCAATGATGTTGGTGTCATGATCGGTGTTGTCAACAAACCAGTTTTTTAAGTTCAAAGCGACTCTCCTGGTTACGCTGTTTATCCTTGGGCTACCTGAGATGATTTCGATTTTCATAATACTTATCCTTTTCAATATTCATTCCGTTTATTTGCGGCTGTTCATTTGTCAAAATTCGGGCTTATTGACAGCCAACGCGTTGATGTATGTTAATGAATCGGGTCCATAAACTATTCTGCATGAAATTTTGCCAAATAGATTAAATTGGCCTTTTCAAACCGTTAACAATGATCAACAGGAGAAAGTTTATTCATGCTTCGGTTTTTACCTCTTTTGCAGCATTATTTAGCAAGAAGCTGATCGGTCGCCCTGGAATTGAAACCATTGCGGCCAAACCTGTAGTTATTTCCACCTGGGATGCCGGCATCGATGCCAATAAGGCTGCGTGGGAAGTACTTAGCAAAAAGGGGAAAGCAATCGATGCAGTAGAAAAAGGGGTAATGGTTACCGAAGCTTCGCAAAACTGTTGTGTTGGACTGAGAGCCAATCCTGATCGTGATGGCTTTGTCACCCTGGATGCCTGTATTATGGATGATAAATTCAACTGCGGCAGCGTTGCCTTCCTGGAGAGAATAAAACACCCGGTGTCTGTAGCAAGACGGGTGATGGAAAAAACACCACATGTAATGCTGGTTGGAGCAGGTGCCCAACAGTTTGCGGTGTCAGAAGGATTTCCTTTAGAGGAACAAAAACTTTCTAAAGATGCACAAGAGGCATACGATAAATGGTTGAAAAAATCTGAATATAAACCACCTGCAATAAACATTGAAAACAAACAAGGCCATGGTCCATTTGCTCCAACAAAATTGGAAAATGGCGAATGGAATCATGATACGATCGGTATGGTAGCAATGGATTCATTTGGGAATCTAAGTGGCAGTTGCACAACAAGCGGTGCAGGATTCAAAATGCGCGGGAGAGTAGGGGATTCGCCCATTATTGGTGCCGGGCTGTTTGTCGATAATGAAGCAGGTGCGTGCACAGCAACGGGACAAGGTGAAGATGTGATACGTGTTGCCGGTTCACATGCTGTTGTTGAATTAATGCGTCAGGGATTTTCACCGGAAGCGGCTTGTAAGAAAGTGATCGAACGAATTGTAAAGATCAAAAAGGAAAAGGCAAAAGAAATACAGGTTGCTTTTTTGGCATTGAATAAAAAAGGACATGCAGGATCTTTTGCCATTCATCCCGGTTTTGAATATGCAATAAGAACGAACGAAGTGGAGAAGTTGGTGAAGTCTAAAAGTTGGTTTACTTAATTAAAATTCCAAAAATCAAATCCCAAGAACCAAAAAAATTAGAGATCTTAAATTCCAATAGTAGACGTGCATTTGAACTATTGATTTGGATCTTATCTGGAACCTGGAATTAGGATCTTGTTATTTTTTTATCCATAATTCCCAAAATCAGATCACAAGAACCAAATAAATTAAGAATTTCAATTTCATATATCTGCCTTGAGTTTTGTGATGCAAGGTGAGTATTGATTTTTTAATTTGAATTTTTTTTGGAACTTGTTTCCTGGAATTTGGTTCTTTTTAATACATGAAATACATTATTGAAATAGCTACCTCAGATTTCCTCACCACCAAATCCGCAGTTGAAGGTGGCGCAGACCGCATTGAGCTTTGTGCTAACCTGGCCGAAGGCGGCACAACTCCTTCATATGCTCATACAAAAAAATGCAGGGAAGCATTTTCAATTCCATTATTTCCGATCATCCGGCCAAGAGGCGGTGATTTTTTATACAATAAGGATGAATTTGAAATTATGATGAACGATATCAGAGTCGCTAAAGAGTTAGCCTGCGAAGGAATTGTCATTGGCTTGCTGAATATGGATGGAACGATCGATATGACAAGAACTTCCGAGCTGATCGAGCTTGCATATCCTTTAGAGGTTACTTTTCATCGGGCCTTTGATCGGTGTAAGGATCCGTTTGCGGCTTTAGAAGAGTTAATTGAGATAGGCTGTCAGCGTATCCTTACGTCGGGTCAACAGCCTTCAGTCAGTAGTCGGGAGTCGGTAGTCGATAGTAAAGCAGTTGAGTTGATCGCTGATCTGAATAAGGTTGCAGATGATCGTATTATCATAATGCCAGGTAGTGGTGTGCGGAAAGAAAATATTAAAATGCTTGCTGAGAAAACCGGATGTGTTGAATTTCATTCTTCACTTCGTGGGAAAATAAAAAGCCCGATGCAGTATGTGCATCCTGCATTTGCGAGTTCGGAAGAGAGCTATTCCAATAACCAAATAAGCCCCGACGAGGTCAGGGCTTTGAGAACGGTTCTGCAATAAAAATTTTCAGACAGAAACTGTCTTCATATAACTTGCGTTTGCCTGCGCAGCTCCCATTGGCGTAGTTCCTTCCCATTTTTCCTGTTCGATGATGTAGTACTCCATTCCCTGTTTCCTCGCCGTCTTTAGGATCTTTGGGTAGTCAATACTTCCTGTTCCGACAACAACGCTTGCATCTTTTTCTGTTGCGGTTGCACCTTTCTTACGATCTTTTACATGACATAAACGAAAACGTTTTGGGTATTTCTTTAACCAGGTTTCAATATCCTGGCCACCCGCTACCACCCAATACATATCCAGCTCAAAATCCACAAGCCCGGGATCGGTGTTTTTCATCATCACATCCTGTCCCAATTCGCCATTCATGTTTACAAATGAATAATCATGGTTGTGATAGGCAAAACGGATCCCGTTTTTCCTGCATATTTCACCTTTCTGATTGAATTCTTCTGCAAACTTTTTAAATGCATCGATGTCTTTTTGGGGACCTTTCCACGGACAGATCAGGTATTTCATTCCAATGGCCGCCGCATCGGCTGCTTTCTTTTCAAAATCCTTGTTGATATCGCAATGACTGGCTATGACCTTCATGCCGAGTTCATCCATATAAGTTTTGAACTCGGTATTCGTCATTCCCCAAAACATTCCTTTGGATCCTTCAAAACTCTCTATTTGTTTATAGCCATAAGAAGCCAGTTGTTTTAAAACTCCCTTAGGATCTTTGGCAAGATCATCCCGAACGCTCCATAATTGTATTCCAAAATTTTTAAGCTTTTTTGACTCAGCCGTTGGGGACGCCAATCCTGACGTTGAGGCCAGACCTGCCAATGCAAGTCCGCCTGTTATTTTTAAGAATTCTTTTCTTTCCATAATTAATAAATTAGATTTTATACAAACAGTTTATCTCCTTTTTTATAAGGTACAGCACCATCGTATCTTGTTGGTGTTTGTTTATAATTGAAATTTTGTTCAAGCCCCGGCTTTGATGTGAAATAACCCAGTAAAGTAAGCTGTTTCATCATAGAAAAATAATGATTTGGATCTTCTGTCTTTTTATTTTTTGCGTATTCTTTAGCTTCTTTATCCAGCGAGACGAGCAGCTCATTCCTGTGCGTTGCATCTGCTTTCATAAAGCTATGGCCATGTCTTTTATTACACGCTTCATCCAGTTTCTTTATCCCTTCTTTGAAGATCTTTTGATCCGCTTCTTCATAGCAATCATTTACCATTACGGTCATAAATTTTCCCACTTCAGCCTCTTTGGCCCCCGCGGTAGTCGTTTTTGGAATAATGGTCTCCGCCACTTCATCAAGAAAGGCAATATCATTCTGCGAAAACAGGCCTGACACGGCAGCCGCCTCTTTATTCTTACATCCTGCCAGGAAAAATTCTCCGCCTATAACGGCACCTCCTGTTGCAAGTGCAATAAGTTTTAAAAGTTCCCGACGTTCCATAGAAAATTATTAATTACTAATTATTAATTATTCAAAGTTTTCCCGGTGCTATAAATTACCCTTTTTCAGTTCACCCACGGCATAATCGACGGCTCTTGCTGTTAAAGCCATATACGTTACCGATGGATTTTGACAGGCTGATGATGTCATGCAGGCACCATCTGTATTAAAAACATTTTTTACTTCATGCAATTGATTCCATTTATTTAAAACAGATGTCTTTGGATCATTTCCCATTCTTGCAGTTCCCATCTCGTGAATACAAAGGCCCGGGTATGCTTTTTCATCATTGAATGTATATATATCTTTCAGTCCCGCCGATTCGAGCATTTCGGCAGAGCTGTTCATCATGTCCTTTCTCATTGCAATTTCATTTTCCTTCCACTCACAATCAATTTCCAGTTGCGGGAGTCCCCATTTGTCTTTTTGAGTTGTACTCAATGTTACCCGGTTTTCCGGATGTGGTAGTTGTTCACCCCAGCTTCCAAGCCAAAAGCCCCACTCACCTGGTCCGGTCATTTTATCTTTTAATTCTGTGCCTATACCATCACCATTCCAATTGAGTCCTCTTGATGCGCCCCCCTGGTAACCAAAGCCCCGCAAATAATCTGTACGCTTGGTTTTTTTATCAATGTTCCTGAAGCGTGCTACATAAATTCCATTTGGTCTGCGCCCAAATATCACTTTATCATTTAACCCGTCATACCTGCCCCCGGCGCCGACATGATAATGATGATCCATAAGGTTGCGACCCAGCTGATCACTTGTATTACCCATCCCATTTGGAAATACATCGGATTTTGAATTTAACAAGATCGCCGTAGAACCCAATGTAGAGGCATTCAGGAAAATTATTTTTGCATAATACTCGATCACTTCTTTTGAGACTTCATCAATGATGCGAACACCTTTGGCTCTACGTTTTTCCTTATCGTAGATTATTTCCATCCCGATGGAATGTGGCCGTAAAGTCAAATTGCCGGTATTCACCGCAACAGGCAGTGTTGCCGAGTTACTGCTGAAATAACCGCCAAAAGGACAGCCACGATCACAAAGATTTCTGTATTGACAGGGACCGCGACCATTCCATCCTTTTGTAAGATTGGCGACACGTCCAATGATCATTCGTCGACCGTCAGAGAATTTTTGTTTTATGCTGTCGGAAACATGTTGTTCCAAAGCATTCAATTGCATGGGTGGCAAGAAATCTCCATCGGGTAATTGAGGCAAGCCTTCAATACTTCCGCTGATACCCACAAAACGCTCGACATAACTGTACCAGGGAGCAATGTCTTTGTAACGAATGGGCCAATCAATGCCATGACCATCTTTGGCGTTTGCTTCAAAATCCAGATCGCTCCAGCGATAGCATTGGCGGCCCCACATTAAACTTCTGCCGCCAACATGATAACCGCGGATCCAGTCATAAGGTTTTTTCTGAACGTAAGGATGTTCTTTGTCGTTTACAAAAAAATGATTGTTCGATTCATTGCAAAAACCGCGAACCTGGATATGCTGCTCCTCTTTCAATTTTTTTGTCAGGCGATTGCGATGTAATAATTCCCAGGGAGCAAGGTGAGCGGTCGGATAGTCTTGTACATGTTTAACATCGCGGCCTCGTTCAAGCACAATCGTTTTTAATCCTGCCTTACACAGTTCCATTGCAGCCCATCCACCGGAGATCCCGGAGCCAACTACGATTGCGTCATAAGTATTGTTATCTGCCATGAAGAAATAATTAATAATTATAATGACTATCCGGATGAAGCAACCAATTTTTTTTTGAACCACATAGTAACATAGAAACATAGGGTTTCACATAGAAATCTAGGTGTTCTTTCCTATTGTGTGCTATGTGCCTGTGTGGTTCCATTACAAGCTTGTGTTATGCGGATAGTCGGTATGATTATTAAAGTTTTCCCTGTTTGAATTCCTCAGCTGCATAATTCGCCGCCCTTGCTGTCAGCGCCATAAATGTTAGTGATGGATTCTGCGTGCCAGTTGATGTCATACACGCGCCATCAGTGACAAAGACATTGGGAACATTATGAAACTGGTTCCATTTGTTTAACATGGATGTTTTCGGATCTTTTCCCATTCTTGCTCCGCCCATTTCATGAATATCCAATCCCGGTGCCTGTTTGCTGTCATGGGGATAAACATTCTTGCAACCAGCTTTTGTGAGCATCTCAACTCCCTGCTCATGAAAATCTTTTAGTATCAATTCATCATTTTCATCATAATCAACAGACGTAATGATCTGCGGTATTCCCCATTCGTCTTTTTGTTCGGGGCTTAAGCGAACATGATTGGTTTCTTTAGGAATCGTTTCACCCTGCATCATCATATATATATTCCATCCGCCAGGCTCGGTCATTGAGTTTTTCAGTTCTGCGCCAATACCATCATTCCCACTTCCACTACCGCGACCCGCAACAAAAGCAACAAGATAACCACGTTTGAAAGGCATTTCCTGTTTTCGAACATTCCTGAATGATGGCATGATCACCATTGTCGGTCGGCGACCATAAGTAACATAATCGGTAAATCCATCATAAGTAGCGGTGATGCTGCCGCGATAATTATGAAAGCAAATGTATTTTCCTAAAAGACCATTATCATTACCAAGACCATCCGGGAATCGTTCGGATCTTGAGTTCAATAAAATAAGATTAGTGTTGATACAAGCCGCATTTACAAAAATGATCCTTGCAGAATAGTCTGTTGCCTGCTTTGTTTTGGCATCGATAACCCTTACACCGGTTGCTTTTTTCTGTGTATCGTCATAGATAATTGAATGAACAACAGAACCGGTTTTCAATGTAAGGTTGCCGGTTTTTTGCGCCCATGGAATTGTTGAAGCATTGCTGCTGAAATACCCACCGAATGGACAACCGCGTTCACACAGGCTTCTTGCCTGGCATTGTGTTCTTCCTTGTTGTATGTGTATTTCCTGAGGTTGAGTAAGATGCGCACAGCGACCAATAATGGCAGGTCTGTCAGGATAATGAGTTTTGAACTGCGCTACCAAATGTTTTTCCAGTACATTCATTTCCCATGGAGGCTGGAATTCTCCGTCAGGTAAATTTTCCAGTCCATCTTTATTCCCGCTGATGCCTGCAAATTTTTCAACGTGACTATACCATGGCGCCATATCATCATAACCGATCGGCCATTCAGTTGCAAATCCGTCTCTGCCGGGTGCATCATAATCAAACCTGCTCCAGCGTTGAACTTGTCTTGCCCAAAGCAGTGATTTACCACCAACCTGGTAAGCCCTTATCCAATCAAAAGGTTTTTCCTGTACGTAAGGATGTTCTTTGTCCTTTACAAAAAAATGTTCAGTTGATTCTCCAAATGCATAGCAACGCGCAACAACCGGGTTTTCCTTTAGTACGGATGGAGGCATATTGCCACGATGCGCAAATTGCCAGGGATCTTTTGTTGCGGTAGGATAATCTTTTCCGTGTACGACATCACGACCACGTTCAAGCAATAAAACTTTTAACCCTTTATCACAAAGCTCTTTTGCCGCCCAGCCGCCGGAGATACCGGAGCCAATTACGATTGCATCAAATTGATTACTCATATTTACAATAATTAATAATCAATAATTAATAATTATTAATTATTGATTATTAGCTCAGGCCGGTCAAAATCTTATCACCTTTTTTATATGGCACATCGCCCTGGTATTTGCCCGGCGTATGCTGATAGTTTGTTGCTCCTGTTCTTCCTTCTTTTGACGTAAAATAACCCATAATGGTCATTTGTTTAAAGTACTGGAAGTAATGATTGGGATCTTCTCGTTTTTTAGTTTTTTGATAGCCCGACCGTTCTTTATCCAACGCAACCAGCAGATCTCTTCGATGCTCCGGAGATGCTTTCATAAAGCCATGTCCATGCATTTTCTTGCAAGCCTCATTTATCTGTTTCATGCCTTCACGAAAAGCTTTTTGATCTTTTTCATCATAGCAGTCTGTAACATATACTGTCATGAATTGACCAACTTTAGCATCTTTGGCGCCGGGAGTGGTTGTTTTTGGAAAAATTGTCTCAGCAACTTCATCCAAGAAAGCAATATCTGATTCTGTAAATGTTGCCGATTCACCAGGACGTGCCTCAGGATTTGTACATCCGGCAAGAAAAAATTCACCTCCTATCACTACGCCACCTGTAGCGGCAGCAACCATTTTTAACAGTTCTCTTCTATTCATAATATTATTAATTATTGATTATTGATTTTCTAATTCAGATTCTAAACATTCATTTTTTTCAATTCATCGACAGCAAAATCTGCAGCACGGGCAGTGATCGCCATATAGGTAAGAGAAGGATTAACGCAAGATGCACTTGTCATGCAGGCTCCATCAGTTACAAATATGTTTTTGCAATCCCAAACCTGGTTATTTGCATTAAGGACAGAAGTTTTCGAATCACGACCCATCCGGGCAGTTCCCATTTCATGAATACCCATGCCTGGCGCATTATCACCATCATAATCTCTAACATTTTTTATTCCGGCTATTTCCAGCATCTCTTTCATATCAGCTTTCATGTCCACACGCATTTTTTTCTCGTTCTCTTTGAATTCAACGTCAAAATCAAGCACAGGCAAACCCCATTTGTCCTTTACATTTTTATTTAACGTGATCTTGTTCTCATGATAAGGCAGAGTTTCACCAAATGCTGTTGCCCCGATCCGCCAGTTGCCGGGTTCGCTCAATGCATCCTTTAGTTCAGCGCCAATACTTAATTCTGCAACTTCACGGCCCCAACCCGTTCTGCTTGCTGATCCCTGGTATCCAAAGCCACGCAGGTAATCTCTTTTTTCATCACCTAAATTTCTGAATCGCGGAATATAAAAACCAGTAGGCCGATGACCAAAATAGTATTTGTCAGTAAATCCTTCCACCTCACCCTGTGCACCACACCGGAAATGATGGTCCATCACATTATGACCTAATTCACCGCTGCTGCTTCCCAATCCTCCGGGCCAGATATCAGTTGCTGAATTCATTAAGATCCACGTTGAATTCAACGCGGAAGCACAGAGGAAAATAACTTTTGCAAAATAATCCGTGGCCTGGTTGGTTTCTGCATCGATCACTCTTACTCCTTTTGCAGTTTTGGTATCCTTATCATAAATGACCTGGTGCACGATCGAGTTTGGACGCAGAGTAAGGTTACCGGTAGCCATTGCAGCCGGCAGCGTTGACGATTGGGTACTGAAATAAGCACCAAATGGGCAACCGTTCCAACACATATCGCGGTACTGGCAATTTGTTCTTTGGGGGCTGTGCCCTAAAGGCCCTGTAACGTGTGCAGTACGACCGATGATCAGCGTACGTTTATTATTGTAATGCGTTTTAATTTTTGCAGCCACATCTTTTTCCACCACATTAAGTTCCATCGCTGGCAGAAAATGGCTGTCCGGCAAATGAGGAAGATTTTCATAAGACCCCTGTATGCCTGCAAATTTTTCGACATGCGTGTACCACGGCTCAAGATCTTTATACCCGATTGGCCAGGGGATGGCAGTGCCATCTTTTTCATTTGCTTTAAAATCAATTTCACTCCAACGATAGCTTTGACGACCCCACATCAGTGAGCGGCCACCTACATGATAACCACGGAACCAATCAAACCTTTTTGTTTCTGTATAAGGACAATCTTTATCACTTGCCCAGTAATGAAGATTTCTTTCGTTCAATGGATAATCCCTTTTCAGGAAAGGATAATCCTTTATCATTTGTTGTGTTCTCTGCCCGCGGTGCGGGTACTCCCACACGGGCCGGTTGCTTTTTTCATAATCTTTTCCATGCTCGATATTATAACCTCTTTCAAGCATGATCGTCCTGAGTCCTTTTTCGGTCAGTTCTTTTGCTGCCCAGCCGCCGCTGATACCGGAGCCAACTACAATTGCATCAAATGTGTTATTGTCTGCCATAGTTTATGTTTATCATTTATAATTTTTGGTTTCCGGATATTGGATATCAGATATTATGAAATTTGATACTGGATGTTGAATGTTGATTATTAGTAGATGGCCTCCAGGTCTTTGTTAGTATCCAGTATCTAATATCCAATATTCAATATCCGCTTTCGCCTCACACATCACACCTCCTCACCGCATCTTTCAATGCCGCAAGCTTTTCCTCATTGGTCTGCCCGGTTGGAATAAATTCCTGCGCCACATAGCCTTTGAATCCTGTTTTTATAATTGCATCCATGATAGCAGGATAGTACAATTCCTGGCTTTCATTTATTTCATGCCGGCCTGGCACACCAGCAGTATGGTAATGCCCGATATACTGGTGATTATCTTTAATGGTCCTTATTACATCACCTTCATCTATCTGCATATGATATATGTCATAGAGCAATTTGAAATTCGGTGAACCGATCTTTTTTGCGAGCTCAACACCCCAAGGGGTTTTGTCGCACATATAATCTTTATGATCGACTTTGCTGTTCAATAGTTCCATGTGCAGGATAACATTATTCTTTTCTGCCAATCCTATTATTTGTTTCAGTCCTTCAACACAATTCTTCATGCCGGTTTCATCATCCATACCGTTCCTGTTACCGCTAAAGCAAATAAGATTTGTGTAACCGGCTTCTTTTACCAGTGGAATTGTTTCGTTAAAATCTTTGATTAGTTGAGAATGAAAATTCTTGTTATTCCATCCTTCGGTAAGGCTTACTTTACCGGCTATATAACACATGGAGGAATGAAGACCGTATTTTTTTAGTGTTGGCCAGTCCCTGGGAGGAATAAGATCAATTGCTCCAAACCCAATTTTTTTTACTTGCGCGCAAAGCTCATCAAGAGAAAGAAAATTATAGGTCCACTGGCAAACCGAATGATTGATATTGCCTTTCAATTTCAGTTCAGTTGAATTTGTTTCTTTTGTTGCAAAAGAATTTATAAATGGAGCGGCAGTAACAGCAGCGGTTCCTGCAACCATTTTTTTTAATACATCACGGCGATTGGATCTTTTCATAAATGCAAGCGGATTCTAAAGTTACAAACAATAGATAATTACACCTGTTCGGCAACTTTCTTTTTTTCATTAAAAAAGATTAAGAATAACAACAATACCACGGCAGCAATGCCGGCCGGTACAAGCCAAACATTTGTCCAGTTTGTAATCGCATTGTCACCCGTTCCCGAGGTATACATTTTTTGCACGTATCCGGCTGCCACGGAACCTATATACATTCCGACCCCATATGTTGCAAGGGAAATTAAGCCCTGGGCTTGTGATTTGATTCTTGGACCTGCTTTCTGATCACTATAAATCATACCACTGACAAAAAAGAAGTCGAAACAAATTCCGTGTAACAATATACCCAGGTACAACATCCATTCAGCGGAAGTAGCATTGCCATAACCAAAGCATAAGAACCGGATAATCCACGCCACTATTGCCAAAATCAATATCCATTTTATTCCGAGTCGTCTATAGGCAAATGGTAAGAGCAACATGAAAAACACTTCAGATGCCTGCCCCAGCGACATTTTATTTTCGACAAAAAACGTTTGAGGTAATGGTTTGCCAGGATTTGCATCAATAAACGCCGACTTATAGGCCTCAGTTATTGAAGGATTACCCATGGCGTAATAAAAAGAAAGAGGAATACAGATCAGAATTGAAGAAATGAAGAAAACAGTAAATGATCTGTCTTTAAAAAGAACAAAGGCATCTTTTCCTACAATTTGGCCAAATCCAACCGGGCCTTTAATAGTGGGCGGTGTATTCGGTAACGTAAAAGAGTATAATCCAATAGCAATTGCTGTTATCATTGAGATATGGAAAATGGTGCTTTTATCGCCCCAACCCATAAGACCGATCAGATTCGTTACGGCGATCCACGCCAGGGTTCCCATCAACCGGATCAGGGGGAACTCTTTTTCCGGCGCCGTCATTTGGCGCATCGAAATTGAGCTTGTTAATGCAATTGTAGGAGCGAAGCTTAGACAATACGCCAACATTACCCAGTAAAAACTATCATAGTCTTTTATTTGCGTTAGAAGAAAAAGGAGGCCGGCTCCAATCAGATTTAAAATGCCTAAAACTTTTTGGGCCGCAAAAAACCTGTCAGCTAACATACCCACTAAAAAAGGCGAAATGATCATGGCTATTGAAAAGGTAGCGTATACATTCCCTACCTGCACGCCATCAAAGCCAATTGCAAAGAGATATTTTGAAAGCTGACCATACCATGAACCCCAGACGACGAATTGGAGAAACATCATGAGGGAAAGCTGGATGCGGGTGGTAGATCTCATATGGCGATAGTATTAATGCGCAGCAGCTAACAAAGTTGGTTTTGGTTTGTTACGCATATACAGAACAAGGAACGTAAACGCTGCAACCAATATTATTGGAATCACCAGCGTGGTGTTGATCACTTCAGGACCCGCTGCTTTATTGGCGGTGGCCAGCGCTTCTTTCATGGCCGCTGTGGCCTCGGTTGCATTGTATGCTTTCAGGTCAGCACCTGGTGGCAGTTGTTTCAAAATTAATTTGTCATATACGCCTCCCATTACCATTGTATATAATGATACGGCAAACATGCCGGCACCACCTATTAAATTAATTCCGACTGCACCAGTTTTTGGCAAATACTCTGAAACAAATCCCAACATGCATGGCCAGAAGTAACATACACCAGCACCAAAGACCAATGCACCTATAAATAGCATGTTGCCGGTTGTATGCCCCAATAAATAAAGTCCAATTGTAGACAATATGGCTGAACCTAATAAGACGCCCTGGGGTGATAGTTTATGCACAACTGGTCCTGCAAATGCACGACCGATCACCATTACGCCAGTCGTTACGGT
>JAICPX010000255.1 GCA_025929635.1 Chitinophagaceae bacterium | reverse complement strand
TTGTTTTTAGAAGTAATTAATGATTTGGATATTGGATATTAGATACTGGATACTGGATACTGGATACTGGATATATGGTGTCTTTTAATGTAGCGTGATCTTAAATATCCAATATCTAATATCCAATATCAATTCTAAGAGAAATCATCAACAGTTAGCTACCTGGATCACCGCTCCCTGTTTCCACCTCCCTGGAATAATGGGATCTGTATACCCCCTCTTATTATCGGGATCGTTCTTCCATAGCCGTCAGTGTAGGGGGAATTCGTATTATTCGAAATATCAAATAATACAGCGAGGTAAAAGAAAGGCTGACCGCCACGGCCAAATCGTCCTGTCGTATAACCGCCACCGATAAGAAAACTGCCCGCCTCCGCCCTGTATTCCTGCGTGGTTCCTGAACTGGGAATAAATTTCTGCTTGATGAAATTATATTCATACTGCGCCTGTGCAAATAAAAAACGTACCGGGTACAATTTTACAAAAGCTCCCCCACCGTATACATATTGCTTTAGCTTATCATTAAAAATAAAATTGTAGTCACGGTAAGATGTGTAGTTATAATTTACAACAATACCAAGGTCCGCCCAGTTTGTTATGCTGTACCCAAATACCGGGCTGCCACCCACAAGAAACGTATTATTGTAAAATGCAAGTGAAATGCTTCCACCGGTAAACAGGTTTTCCTTTTTGAATCCTTTTTTCGCTTCTTCTTCTTCGGTATCCTGTGCATTTCCGTATAAAGAGATAAATGAAGCAACAAAAACTAAGGCCATTAATTTGAATTTCATAGTCACAATTTTAGATACTAATTTAACTCAGCTTGTTCTTCAGAGCTTAATTGTAATTCGTTAAATATTTTAGATTTTTCAGGCCGTTTTAACAACATACTCAGCAAAACCACTCCAATAACGATCAGCAGCCATTGATTAGCCGTTAAGTAATAAACGATCACCGCAAATATCCCTCCTCCTTCGGAAAGGGCCATGAAAAGGATCAATGTCGCCCTATAGGCTTCCAGTTTGCCTGTTAACTTCATGCCCGAGTTTTGAATCTCATTTATCCGCTTGCCGTATATCCGATGAGCGGCCATGATGCACCCGGCAGCTATGATCATTACGACAATCAGAAACGTATCTGTCTCGGCTTTATCAGTGATCGACGGTGCCTGTAAAAAGCTTAACGCAAATACAATTATTGCGAATAGTAACATGCCGATTATCATTGCATAATAAAATACCCTTATAGCACGCAATGCTTCTTTAGGCGTGGCGGGAACGGGTGATTGCATCATCAGAATATTTTATCCGCATTTAAGATATTATTCGGATCAAATGCTTTTTTGATCTGGCGCATCAGCTCAAGCTGTTTTTTTTCAAATACAATATCCATATATGATTTTTGAATGAGGCCGATCCCGTGTTCCCCGCTGATCGTTCCGCCAAGCCCTTTCACCAATTCAAATAGGGCCCGGAGACTTTGCATCATCTCTTCATCTCCAAAACTATTGGGGGTGCCTTCCTTACGTATACGTATGTGCAAGTTGCCATCACCTGCGTGACCATAACAGACAACATCGAAATTGTGTTTTATACCGAGGTCTTTTACCCCAAGGATCAATGCAGGCAGCTCCGCTCTTGGCACTACAGTATCTTCTTCAATTGTATACCCTACAAGTTTTACAGCTTCCGCTACTCTTCTTCTTAATTTCCATAACTCTGCTTTTTGTTGCGCATCATCGGCAAAATAGATTTCCCCTATATCGTATTGCGCCAGCATTTCCCCAATGGCTTCCATTTCACCCATTAATACATCGGGATTATTACCATCCACCTCGATAATAAGATGCGCTTCGATATCATCTGTAACCGGCACCGCACTACTATCAACAAAATCACCTACTATTTTCAGCGCATTGATCTCTACAAGTTCCATGGCGCTTGGCACGAATCCTGCCCTGAAAATTGCACTGACGGCTTCGCCTGCCTGCTCCAGTTTTTTAAAAGGCACAAGCATCAGCAGATCATGTTTCGGATGCGGTATCAAACGCAAAACAATTTTAGTAACGATGCCTAATGTTCCTTCGCTGCCAACAACAAGCTGTGTAAGGTTGTAACCAGTTGAATTTTTTAAAACATTAGCGCCGGTCCAGATTATTTCTCCCGTCGGCAAAACCACTTCAAGATTCAATACATAATCCTTTACAACACCATATTTAACCGCTTTTGGACCACCGCTGTTCTCTGAAATATTTCCACCAATAAAACAGGAGCCGCGACTGGCAGGATCGGGTGGATAAAACAACCCTTTTTCTTTTACCGTCGTTTGCAAAACCTCAGTGATCACCCCCGGTTCGGTGGTTACCTGTAAGTTCCTTTCGTCAATTTCCAGAATTGAATTAAATCTTTCCATTGCAATTACGACACCGCCAAGATGAGGCAGTGCTCCTCCACTTAAACCGGTTCCGGCGCCTCTTGGTGTAACAGGAATTTTTTTTGCGTTGCAGATCGTCATTATAGCGCTGACCTCCCCGGGCGTTCTTGGCTTGATCACGACATCGGGTAAATAATACAGGTTCTCTGTTTCATCGTGTGCATACTTGTCCAGCGTTTCATCATCCAATAAGACATAGTTTTCTCCCACAATGTTTTTAAACTCGTTGATGATCTCTGCTGTAAGCGCTGTTTTTTCTTTTGTATGCATAGCGTGATTTCCTTATGCGGCAAAAATCGCATAAAACAGTTAGATGATGAAAGAAAACCCAACAGAACTACAAACAATATTGTTCAAATTTCCTCCCGGTCTTATGCTTTGTTGACGGATGTTTGAGTTAACAATCCTGGTATTGCAGGAATCAGTACGTGGATCAGTAAGCTTTGTTGCGAAGATCAGGACATTTGAAATCTCTCTTGGAACCCATGAAAGAATTAAATACTCCTTCTTTGATCAGTGAGAATTCGAAAGCTCCCCGGCCATTATTATAATTTTTAAGAGTTGACATAGTTACATCATACGTAAATGTCGCTTTCAGGTCATTCCATTGCAAACCAAGCATTGGAATGATAGCATCTTCGTGACGGTAGTATAACCCGGCGATCAGTTGATACGTGCCATCACCGGAGAGATCATAATGTGCATTCAGGCCCGCAAGCATTTCAACAGCTTTTGCCTGGGTGGTAAAATAGATGTTCGGATTGATCAGCCATTGGTTGTTCAACAGGAAACTTCCATTTAAAAATCCAATATGCCTGACCGAAATCCGGTTATCAACGCCAGTCGCCTGGCCAAAGAATGATTCATGCGGCCTGTTAACATGGTGTGCAGAATAACCGGCGTTCACATATACTTTATCATTGGGGAAATAGGCATAGTTCAATCCCAACTGTATATCGAGATAACTGATATTATTATCCGTCAGGACGACTGCCGTAGGAAGCTTATTATCAAAAAACTTTCCGTCAAACTGGTCAGGAAATTTAAGATTGGCTACATTGATCTGTTTATTTGCCCACCCGACATTAAAACCTGCACTTACAAGGCTACCTGCATCGAGCAATTGGTGATAAGCAAGCGAGCCATAGATCTTTGTTGATGTAAGATTGCCACTGCCTGCGACGTCGCGAAGAATAACACCACCTGCACCGATCCAGCCAGTCTCAAAACGATTACGCATCACCTGTGCATCACCAAAAGCACTCATGGTCTTATAGGGGATCGCCATAATGCTTGACCACTGGTTCCTGTAATTAATTCCCACGCGATAATCACCACCGGGAATAAAACCTGTATTGGCAGGATTCGTTGTAAGTGGTGAATTCATGAATTGGGAAAAATGCAGATCCTGTGCATGCATGCGAACCACGAAAAACATCTCGCCTAAGGTAAGACCAACTAATATGATGATTCTTCTTTTCATATCTGCTTTTTCAAGTTAACATGTTACCGGATTAACGATATATCCCCCTTTTTAGTTGTTTTGGTTCCGTCAAAAAATTCAACATCAAGCGTATAAGCATATACATCCATTGGCTGGATCACACCTTTATACATTCCATCCCAACCAATATTCCTGTCATTAGTTTCAAATACTCTTTGTCCCCAGCGGTTCCAGATAATGAACCTCATTTTTGCAATACCAAACCCTCTTACAAAAACCTTACTGTTAATGTCACCACTCTTGGGAGTAAACGCATTTGGAACATCTACCAATGCTACTATCTCGGCTCTTACATCCTGGCAAACAGTATCGGCGCAACCGGCAGGATTAATTGCAACCAGGCAGGCATTGTATGTTCCTGTTGCATTATACTGGTGTTTTATCTGAAGTCTTGATGTGGTTATTAAGCTATCGCCATCACCAAAGAACCATTTAAAGTTTGTGGCGTCTGGTGATGAAAGATTATTAAATGATGTGGGTGTATTCTCCATTGGCGGATCGGGTGAGAAGGTGAAATTCGCCGTTGGGATTGGGAATACATTAATAATGGCAGTAGTTGTGTCTGAAAGATTGCATGTATTCGGATCATTCGCGATCAATGTAACCGTATAGGTACCGGGTGTTGTGTATATATGCGTTGGATCTGTTGCTGTACTGGTCCCGCCATCGCCGAATGTCCAGCTAAATGTTTGTCCCGCAATAGAAGTATTAGTGAATTGTGCGGTATAAGGAATACAACCCGCAGGCGGTGTTGTAAATTGCGCCTCCACTAATGGGGCTATGCTTATAGTCTTTATTACGGTATCCGGAGCATTACAATAGGCCGTATCAACAAGAATGAGTTTTACAGTATATGACCCTGGTGATGTGTACGTATGGAAAACAGGTGCAGGACCTGTGGTCACCATCGGAGAGTTATCACCAAAATCCCAAATGAATGATGTATTGGTAAATGGTCTTACCGGTGGAGCTACTGAAAGATTATCAAACCGGTATTTCAAAGAGTCGCAAGGCAAAAGTTTAACGGGGTTGAAGTCGAGTGTTGCGGGCAAATTCCCGACTTTGATATTGATATATGCGGTATCGCGAATGTTACATGTCGTGGAATCTTCAGCGATCAGCATCACCTGGTATAAGCCGGGTAAATTATAAGTATGCGTTGTATTAGGAACAGTTGTGATCACAGGACTGGGTAATGAACCATCCCCAAAATACCAATAGTATTTTACTCCATTTGCAACAGTATCTACAAAATCAACAGTCAGTGGGGCACAACCAGCAGTATCTCTTGGAACACCATCAATGATCGATTGCAGGCCGGCATCAACACCGGCAAAATCAAATGAGATCTTTACCATGGCAAGATTACAACCTGACCCACCATTCACCGCCAGATTGTTTGGACCAACGACTCCGGGGGTCGTAGGAAATACGGTTCCTCCGCCGCAATTCGCACAGATCGCCTGGTAGATCACACCTTGTTTATCAAATCGGCTCGTACCTCCATCAACATGGTCAGTTAGCTGTCCGCTTTGTCCAAAAAAGCTTCCAAACAATTGGGCTGTTGCGTTTTTCTGTAAAACAAAAAAGTAGAAATCCTGCCCGTCAGTTGTGGTTTGAATTGCATCCGGAGTAGTCGGCAAACCGGTGGTCCCGGATGACGGAAATTGGGGTACAACCGTTCCACCCCAGCCGGAAACATATACATTCTCACAATTATCAACCAGAAATGCGGTGATGGAAATATTTGGAATGACTGCAGTCTTGCCAAATCGCGTAGAATATATAAAGGCCGAAAGATCGGGTTCAAGCTTTGCAATAAACTGAGGAGCTCCGGAAACACTATAAGCCGCATTTAGAACGGGCCAATTGCCCCTTGTTTGACCACAGACATAAGGAAATCCAAATTTGTCAAATTGCACGCCATACACCTGGTCAGTACCGGAAGTACCCAAGTACGTTGATCTAACAATGGCATTACCGCTATTGGTAATGATAGCAACATATCCATCAATACCACCCTGGTTTGATGAACTGATCGTTCCCGCCATATTACCAGGAAAGTTTGTACTTGCTGTACCGCCGGCAACATATATATTACCATTGGGAGCTAATGAAAGAACATACCCTGCATCATCACCATTGCCACCCAAAAAACTTGCAAATGAAAGTGCAGAAAGTGTTGGATTGAATTTCAAAACGACTCCATCCTGGCTGCCTCCACCAAAGGTTGTTTGAAATGCACCGGCGGTAACGGGAAATTTGCCATTGCCACTTCCATCACCCGGCGATTTCGTGCAAGAAGCAACATAAATATTTCCACTACCATCAAGTATAACTTCACTTCGCCCGTCATCTCCGTAGTTCTGTTGCAAAGAACCATAAGTGTCCAATGCAATGTTTACTCCATCGTCACCAGATCCGCCGATTTTTTTAGACCCGATCAATGCGGTACCCGTAGCATTCAGTTTTGTAACCGCTATATCATATCCTCCTCCAGAACCAATCGTACCGCTACCGGTAGTTGGATAATTTGTTGAGTTTGTCCTGCCAGCCACTATAAGATTTCCTGCACCATCCACTACCAGGCTATGAGGTTGTTCGTTTCCTGATCCACCAATATATGTGGCATACATTCGTGCCGTACCATTGGGAGAAAGTTTTGTTATACTCATATCCGTAGCAGCAAAGCCACCACCACCACCGCCTGCC
>JAICPX010000464.1 GCA_025929635.1 Chitinophagaceae bacterium | reverse complement strand
TGGTTCAAAATTCAAACTGACCCACTACAGAAGCTTCACATAGGACACAATGGAAAAGAAACACATAGAAATCTATGTGAAAACCTATGTTCCTATGATCCTATGTGGTTCAAAATTCAAACTGACCCACTACAGAAGCTTCTATTCAAACTTATTAATTGGTAACTAAAAAATGATTTGTCTGACAATATCATTTAGTAACTGTGTGCATGAGTAAAGCAAAGAAAATAGCTAAAAAAGCATCTCCTCCTGATCCTGTAACTCCAATTAAGGAACCCAGGAAACAGGAAAAATTTACTATAAATCATGTTGCAGGAATCATAATTGCCATGGTTGCATTTCTACTTTACAGCAATACAATAGGTTTTGGATACGTGCTCGATGATACGGCTGCTATTGTAGAAAACCAGTTTGTAAAAAAGGGGCTTGC
Organism: Chitinophagaceae bacterium; assembly: GCA_025929635.1. Lineage (GTDB taxonomy): Bacteria > Bacteroidota > Bacteroidia > Chitinophagales > Chitinophagaceae > VBAS01. The sequence goes on along the minus strand of JAICPX010000464.1, from coordinate 3,398 downwards.
GGGTATTCCCGATCTTTTGAAAACTGATTTTTGGTATTTCAGCAACCTGAAACTGGGTTATTACCGTCCTTTGTCGCTGATCACTTTTGCAATTGAGTACGAGGTCTTCAACAATAATCCCCAGGTCAGTCATTTCATCAACGTATCACTTTTTGCCTTCACCGGCTATTTGCTTTTTATTTTGTTAAGTAAGGTCTTCAGGACCTCTCATTTTCTATTCTCATTTGCTATTTGTTTATTGTTTGTCGCTCACCCTGTTCACACGGAGGTAGTAGCGAATATAAAAAGCAGGGATGAAATACTAAGCTTTCTGAATGTCGTTTTAACTATTTGGTTTGCGCTAAAATATTTTGATCTGAAAAAGATAAAGTACCTGTTGCTTAGTTTACTTTTTTTCTACCTGGCATTGCTGTCAAAAGAGACCGCCCTGGCCGGCGGGCTGCTTGTCCCCGTCGTCTTATTTTTCAGAAACAATATTTCAATACCCGGCGCTTTAAAAAAGCTAATACCCTACGTTATCATAATAGTTATTTTCCTGGTACAAAAAAAGTTATTGCTGGGAACATTGAGCGGCATGCCCCCGGACGATATTGTGAATTACCCCTACAGGGATCCTTCGGTAAAATTCCCTACTACATTTCTTTTATTTGCATTCAGTTTAAAACTCCTGTTATTCCCTCACCCGCTTCGTTACGATTATTCATATAACCAGATCCCGGCTGCGGAGTTTGGCGACCCGGCATCAATGGCCGGCCTGGTGCTATTCCTGGCAGGTATAGCCGCCATCGTGAAATACTATAGAACAAGATCAGCTGTCATATTGGGTTTGATTATTATTTACATTACGCTGGTACCGTCGCTTGCTTTTACCATCATAAGAGGCGGTATTTTTGCTGAGCGATTCTTATTTTTTCCGTCACTTGGATTTGCCGTTTGCTTTGTATCTGCAATAAGCTATTTATTAAAACCGAATTTCAAACAAAAAGGGATCAGTGTACAGAAGATCATCAATGCAAACAAGATCTTTTACGGCCTGGTATTTATCGTTACGGCTTTTTATTCCATAAAAACATTTACAAGGAATTATGTCTGGAAAGATGAGATGACTCTATTCAGCGCAGACATCAAATCGGGGGAAAACTGCACCCAAAATCTTCGTCATTATGGAACTGAAATATTAAGATTAGCTGTAAAAGAAAAAGACCCGGCAAAGAAAACAGAATATGCAAATCAGGCTATTGATCTGTTTAAAAAGGCACTTGTTATTCACCCGAAATTTGCCGAATGCCTGAACCAGATTGGCGTTACCTTCCAGGAAGTCTTTTTTATTCCTGATTCTGCCATCTATTATTACAACAAAGCAATTGAAGCTTCGCCAGGTCTTGCATTTCCTTCCTTTAACCTGGGAATCGTTTACCAGATGACCGGGAATAATGAAGCTGCTTCTTATTATTACAATGAAGCAATCAAAAAAAATCCTTCCTACCTGAATGCAATAAAAGCGAAAGAAGATCTGAAGAAAAGCACGGGATTGGATATTCATGTAAATCCCCTGGTAATGACTATGGACACAACTTCCCAGGTCAGGGATGGCATGTACTATTATAACCTTGGAAATTATTATGCATCACGTGGCGATTATGTAAAAGCTGCTGAATTGTTTCAGCAATCGATCAATCTCGCTGCCGGTCTTGAAGATTCGTATATTAATCTTGCCAATTGTTATGGCGTGATGAAAGAATATGATAAATCGATAGCCGTTTCGGAACAGTTACTCGCAAGAAACCCAAACAATATTAGGGCACTCGAGAATATTGCCATCACGTATCGATCGGCAGGAAACAATAAAAAAGCAGATGAGTACATGCAAAGAGCAAATTCGCTAAAGAATAATTCTGGAAAAAACTAAATAACCATGACAAGTTCCAGGAAACAAATAACAAATTCCAAATAAAATTCAAATTAAAAATCAGAACTTGACCGGTTAAAATTATTTTGATTATTGATTATTGATTATTGATTATTGATTATTGACTATTTACTATTGACTATTGACTTCATACTACATACCTCTCACTTCAAATTAGCCACGATCTCCTCAACAGATGGCCTCCGCTTATAGTCTGTATTAAAAAATCGATACAGTATCGTGCCTTCTTTACTTATGACATAAACAGCGGGAACAGGTAAATAGATTTTATCTTTCTGGCCATTTGCAGTTGCCAGGTCTATATCTGCATTCTTATACCGCGAAACAGTTTTGTCATCAACCTGGAAAGCTACAGCATAAGCTTTCATTATTTTCATTTCTTTATCATATAATAAGGAATAACTTGCTTTTGTTTTTTCAATCGTCTTTGAAATGAATTCAGGTTTTTCAGGAGTAACCGCGATCAGTTTTGCGCCGTTGTCTTTTATTAACTGTAGAGAGTCTTCAAGTTTTTTTAAATGCCTGTTACAATAAGGACACCATTGACCGCGGTAAAAAAATAATACGACAAGACTATCTTTCAATACATCTTTTAATCTGATTTCTTTTCCATTCTGATCAATTGCCTGGAAGTCCGGTGCCTTTGAATTAATAAAAAGTCCTTCGGGTTTCTCCTGTGCAAGGGCAACAGATGAAGCCAGGGTTCCAACCAGTAAAAATAATATTCTGTGCATGTTATTTTTTGAAGTGTAAAATTAGGCGTGCAACCGGACCGCGAAGAGAATAAGATCGATATAAGTTTGATAACGTTGCGTTAATCCTGACTAAAATTAAATCGGCAGTAATCCTCACAAACAGTAGAAAGCAAAAAGTTTATACCGATTTCAAAAAAATAAATCCTGCAATCATGATTTTATTTCCCCCTTCAGAACAATGTTGGTACCCCAAAAAAAAGGTGAATCGTATATTTACGAGACTGATACTCACCAATTTATTTTAAAAAAAAATTTCACAAAATCTTGGAAAATAAAATAATCCATTTACCTTAGTCAAGCATTTGTAAAAAAACCATCCAAATCCATTAAAAATCCACCAAGGTACATCTTCAACTGTTTTGATGATACCTACTTGCGTTCTCTCCTGAAAACTTTACTTCTTTCCCCCTGAAGACCTACTCTGGTTTCTGATTAGCAGTAAGCATTAGAATTAATGTTTTCAAATATTTTTTTTATCAAAACTAAACAACGCAGTATGAAACAGACAGCTACCCTAACATCCTTATCCGGAAGTTTAGGAAGGAGCGTCAAATTAATTTTGACGGTACTCTTCCTGAATTTCTTCGTGCAGAACTCATCTGCACAAATTATCACCATCGATGGAAATGCTGCCGATTGGAATAATTTCTGCAGCGCGCATGTACAAGACAAATTCGATGAGGTCAACCAGGACAACATTTTTGCCGGCAATG
>JAICPX010000696.1 GCA_025929635.1 Chitinophagaceae bacterium | reverse complement strand
GCCGAAGCAATCTCCTCTATAAAAAAGAGAAATCATTTGGTTATCTAGAATTGCTTCTTTAATTGCTTCTTTAAACTTCTACCGCTTTACTGATAATAATACAATGTAACTCCCGGGCCAATCAGTGGTCCGCCGAATTCTGTTCTTGTTGCCTTCTCAGGCTTTTTGTCACTGCGATATTGAAATTGAAGAGTAAATCCATCTGCCGGAACGGTACCGCCGTAATTATTTATTTGTTTTATGCAATTGGCCGGCGAAAATGATGACCATCGCCACTCAAACAACGCGTCATCACTTCTGTCAACGGGGTTTATCATTGCATCATACTCGAAAGTATAAGAAATGCCCTGCTCAAACACTCCGTTATTATCACTGTCGGAATACTGCGTTCTTGATAAAAGATTGCCTGAAGCGTCATATTGATGCGTATAAAAAACAACCATTTTTAATGGACCGGTTGGGGACGGAAATTGTTGAAAGGTTTCAGTTTTCTCAATTCTCCCGTTGGAATTATAAGTAAAAACAGTTTTGAAACTACTGTTGTCGTCGCTTATATAAGAAACCCTTGTGGAGGTATCGTCAACATAGAAGACATTTGAAAAACTGGTGATCACATTGAAAGGATCTGCGACAAGACGGTTGGTCCTTTTAATACGATTGATACGGTTAGCCCCATCCCGGGTATATTCGCTTCCGATGGGCAATCGTTGAATGCCTGACGATGTGGAGTAAACAAAAAAGAAAGTTTCGTTTTGAAGGCGGTTGTTTGCATCATACCCGTACGTAATTATGGTTGTATCAGCGGGGCTGCCACCAGATCCTGCCACCGCGACCGTTTGCACAAGTAAAGCGTCATTATTTGGCCTTTGAGAAACCGGCTCCCGCTGGCATGCATTAAGGGCGAGAATTAGAATCAAAAGTGATGTAATCCTGTTTGACATGAGGTTTCGGTTTTATTAAAGTAAAGGGGGGCAAAGGGTTCCGGTATTTTTAGACGGACGTTTTTTAGTAAGGTTTAATTCCTGCCACCCATCCGGATCACCTTTTCTAATGCGACATTAAATTCATGAGGCTTTTCTATCATCGGGTAATGACCTGTACCGTTTACATAAACAACTTCTGCAGAAGCTTTACAATATTTTTTTAATGAATCGATGGCAGTTGCCGTCATGTCACTGTTCACTAAAATAAGTTTGTGATTAAGTTGTTGCATCATTTCTTTTTCCTTTTGTGAAACATCAACCATGGAGCGCAACACTTTTATTGCAATAGCAGAGTCGCTCTTTTTAAAATCGGTAATCACACGGTTAACAATTGATGTATCAGCTGAAGGTGGAAAGAGATTTTGTTTTGTGTAACTTTCAACTGTTCCCGAAAAATTTTTATTCATCATTGCAAAAAAACTCTCCATTTCTTCCATTTGGGCTTCAGTATATTTTGATGTGGGATGCTGAAGATTGTCAATTCCAACAATACCGGTTAATGCTTCGGGATATGTTGTTCCCATAAGTAGCAAAATATCGCCAGACATGGAAT
>JAICPX010000688.1 GCA_025929635.1 Chitinophagaceae bacterium | reverse complement strand
CGCTCTATCGCATTCAGCATACCGGAGTAGATCTCCGGGACCAGGTTAGCCGTGCTCGGGATAAGACCGTCACTCCCGCCGATAAGTGCAATAACAGATCTTGCGGCCCAACCCAAAAAATGACCGAAGTCCGTACGTTCTTTCCATTTATCCAACGACTTCATTAAACGTTCTTCATTTCTCTCAGAATCTTTTGTGGCAACAATATGTGGGTGGTGACTCAATTCATCGATCAATTCAACCGGGATACTCATATGTGTCGTCGCCGGGATATTATAAATTATCACCGGGGCCGCGACGGCATCAGCCAGGTCAATAAAGTATTTCTTCATCTGGCTTTCTGACAATGCATAATAAGACGGCAATGTGGCTGCTGCTGCATCCACACCATTATCAAAACAGAATTTCGCAAATTCAACTGAGTCATTGAAACAGTTAGATGAAATACCGGCATATAGTAAGCCACTATTTTTTTTAAGCCGGCTGGCTGCTTTTACATATTCCTTTTTTACAGATAATGGCAGGGAAGCTGATTCACCTGTAGTACCAAGAATAAATGGTGATATGTTATGCTGGTCAAAATTGATGAACATCTTTTCAACGGAAGCTTCATCCAATTTATGATCTCTCGTGAGCGGCGTAATAGCCGGCACAACGATACCTTTATATTTTTTTTCAGCAATCATCATTCGTAAGCAGCGCGATAAATTTCCACTGCGTCTTTTTCTTCAATTAATCTCGGATTATTTTTCAATAAACGCTGGATCTGCATTGCATCAGTAGCCATTCGCGGAATTGCAAACTCCGGAACTTTCACTTCTTTTAATGTTGAGGGAATACCACAATCCCTAATTATCTCTTTAATTTTTCTTATTCCCGCACAGGCGGTTGCTTTTTCATCCGCCTGCCTCTCACAACCCAACGCGATTGCGACATCTGCATATCGTTTTGTATTTGCAGGAATATTGTACTCCATTACATAAGGCAATAACAAAGCATTGGATAAACCATGAGCCAGGTGAAACATACTTCCTAACGGATAAGATAATGCATGAACTCCGGCAGTATTTACGGGCCCAAGACAAAAGCCACCCAATAAACTTCCCATGGCTACTTTTTCTCTTGCTTCTTTATTGCTTCCATCTTTCACGGCGGCTACAATATTTGCAGCGATTAATCGCATGCCTTCATAGGCGTACAGGTCGATGAATGGTTGTGAAAACTTATTTGTATACGCTTCAAGACAATGTGTCAATGCATCCAACCCGGTTGCAGCAGTGATTGCGGGTGGCACAGAAATAGTAAGCAAGGGATCAACATAAACAATATCAGGAACGAGAAAAGGACTTATAATTCCTTTCTTCTGGTAATCTGCATCATCAACCAGAATTGCATTGGGAGAAACTTCACTACCCGTGCCACTTGTTGCAGGGACGCAGATCAGTTTCTTTTTCCTTCCTTTTAATAATCCAATCCCGACATAATCTTTTACTGGTTGCTCATTCGCCGGCTGTGCTGCCACCAGTTTTGCGATATCCAATACACTGCCACCACCAATACCTAT
>JAICPX010000618.1 GCA_025929635.1 Chitinophagaceae bacterium | reverse complement strand
TGATTATTGAATTATTCAGTCCGCAAAGACTTCACCGGGTTAGCAATGGCTGCTTTTATTGCCTGGAAACTCACCGTACATAATGCTATCATGGCAACGACGAGTGTTGCAATTACAAACGTCCATATACTCACGCTGACCCTGTAAGGGTAATTTTGTAACCAGTTATTCATGACTAACCATCCCACCGGGAAAGCAACGACAGCGGCGATCAATACCAGTTTTAAGAAATTACCCGATAGCATGGTTGTGATATTGCTGACGGATGCGCCCAACACCTTCCGGATCCCGATCTCTTTTACTTTCTTTTCAGCAGCCAATGTAGCCAACCCAAATAACCCTATGCATGAAATGAAGATCACCAATGTAGCAGCATAAGTAATGATCTGTTTCCATTTTTGTTCGGCGGCATATTGTTTTTCATTTCGCTCAGATTTAAATTCATATTTATAGGGCTGAAAAGGTTGCTGCGCTTTAAAAACCTTTGCGATATGTGGCAGCGCTGAAGAAAGTTGCTCAGGCCTTACTCTTATCAATAACTGGCCATAGCCATACTTCGGGTTCATGATAAACAATTGCGGTTTTATTATCTCGAGCAGCGATGCATAATGATAATCCTTTACCACTCCTACCACATCATATTTTATACTGTCATAAAAGAAATCAACCTGGCGATTATTCAGGTCCTGCCATCCTGCCTTTTTCATAAAGGTTTCATTTACCAGTACAGCGCGGGTCGAATCAGATGTAAAACGTCCTGAAAAGTTCCTGCCCTGCGCCAATGAAATCCCGAGTCCTGGAAGAAAAGCGCTGTCAATTATATCCATAGCAAATTCCATCTGGTTCCCGTCGACATTTGCAATTGTTCCCCATTGCCCGCGCTGTCTTGCCGCAACAGCCAGGATCGACGATTCCTTCATTAATTCCTGCCTGAATACATTTACTTTATCAATGTTCATCCTGTCGGTTTCGATGACTACCAAATTTTTGTCATTATATCCAAGTTCAAATTGAGTAAGGAATTTAAATTGTGTATAAATGGTAATCGTCGCTATGATCAAGAAAGTCGTAAGCGTAAATTGCAGCACTACCAATCCTTTTGACAAATAATTTTTTCCGGATAAAGGCATGCGATTATAAAGTGTCTGGATCGGGTTAAACCGCGATAGTACCAATGCAGGATAAAAACCAGCAAGCAAACCGGTCAGGATAAACAATACAATATAGCCCGAAATAAGTCTTACATCCAGCAAATAAGAAAACGACAATGCTTTATTTGAAAGCGAATTAAATACGGGTAACAATATCATCACTAATACGAGAGCCAATGCAAACGAAAAGAAACTGAGAAAAAATGACTCGCCAAGGAATTGTGCGATCAGTTGTTTTCTTTCTCCCCCTACTACTTTTCTCAAACCTATTTCTTTGGCCCGTTTCAACGACCGGGCCACTGTCAGGTTAACAAAATTGATACAAGCGATGATCAGCATAAACAGAGCAATTCCTCCCAGTATTTTTGTATAGATTGGCTTACTTGCGTCTTTCAGTCCATTATCAGGAGGATAATCCTTGCTGAGGTGCATACCCAGCAGTGGTTGTAGTTTGTAATTCCATGTAGTTGTATTGTTATACAATTTCTTTGCGTTCTCGAGCTGCTCTTTAGCATTTGTCTCATATACCTTTTTCATTTTCGCTTCTACGGTTGCAAGGTCTGACCCGGGATGAAGCACAACAAATGTGTTAAGAAAAAAATTCAACCAATGGCTGTCGCCTCCACCTTCCCGTTGATTTAATTTCATAGAAAGAAGCATGTCAATCTTTATTGAAGAATTCTGTGGTGACTCAGGGACGACAGCGGTTACGACAAAAGTTTCAAACTTTTTTTGTTCGGGAGAATCATGATCCTGGCGTTTTGGTAATTCAAGCGTTTTACCAACTGCGTCGGTCCTGCCAAAGAATTTCTTAGCGACCCGCTCTGATAAAACCACAGAAAACATGTCTTTCAACGGGTCTTTTTTATTTCCGTACCTGGGAGGGAACGTAAATACAGAAAAGAAATTATCATCCACAACGAGTGCCTCCTGTTCAAAGATCTCTGTGCCAATCTTAACCGATAGCATGTCGCCTGATACTCTAACGTACTCAGTAATCTCGGGGATCTCCCTTTTAAACGTAGGTCCAGGCATCATACCCGTAATACCATTGGTTCCCTGGAGCTCTCCGTTTGGGCCCGTATCCCGATGA
>JAICPX010000178.1 GCA_025929635.1 Chitinophagaceae bacterium | reverse complement strand
TGAAAATCCCGGCATTCGTGGTATCATGCTTGGCTCACATGGTCTATTTACCTGGGGCAATACGGCTTATGAAAGTTATATCAACACACTTGAAGTGATCGAACGCTGTGCCCAGTATCTTGAAGATAATTATGGAAAAAAAGGACCGGTATTTGGTGGTGAAAAAATCAAATCGCTTGCAAAAGAACAACGCCTGCAAAAGGCAGCTACACTTGCTCCGTTGTTAAGAGGATTTTGTTCATCACATACCAGGATGATCGGTCATTTTACCGATGATGACAGGGTGCTTCAATATATTAACTCTAACGATCTTGAAAGATTGGCGCCATTAGGAACAAGTTGCCCGGACCATTTCCTGAGAACAAAAATTTCCCCGCTTATATTGAACTTAACACCACAAGAGGATGTGAGCCAGGCAAGTACTGTAAAAGAAAAGCTCGCACCGCAATTTGAAGAATACAGGAAAATGTATGCAGACTACTATAACAAATGTAAACATGCAAATAGTCCTGCCATGCGTGATCCAAACCCGGTCGTGATCTTATATCCCGGCGTTGGGCTGTTCACTTTTGCAAGAGATAAGCAAACAGCAAGAGTATCTGCAGAATTTTATGTCAACGCGATCAACGTAATGAGAGGTGCAGAAGCGGTGTCGGAGTATACTTCATTGCCAAGGCAGGAGGCATTTGATATTGAGTATTGGTTATTGGAAGAAGCAAAATTACAGCGCATGCCGAAGCCAAAACCATTGAGCGGCAGAGTTGCACTGATCACCGGCAGCGGCGGCGGCATTGGCAAAGCCATTGCTAAAAAATTCGTTGAAGAAGGCGCTTGCGTTGTGATCAATGATATTAATGAAGAAAGACTGAATGAGACAAAAGAGGAATTTATACAAACGTTTGGAAAGGATGTTATAGCCAGTACAATATTAAACGTTACTGATGCCACAACTATAACAAATGCCATGGATGCAGCAAGTCTTTCTTTTGGTGGCGTTGACATTATTGTAAACAATGCAGGATTGTCCATTTCCAAGCCAATTGAAGAACATACAGAACAGGATTGGGACCTTTTGTATAACGTATTGGTAAAAGGTCAGTTTACGGTAACGCAGAAGGGAGTTGAGATCATGCGGAAACAGGGATTCGGAGGTGATGTTCTAAATATTGTAAGTAAGAACGCACTGGTCAGCGGACCTAACAACGCGGGTTATGGTTCTGCTAAAGCTGCGCAGTTGCACCTTTCAAGATTAAATGCGTCTGAGTTGGGTAAAGAAAAGATAAGAGTGAACGTTGTTAACCCGGATGCTGTAATTTCAGGAAGCAATATCTGGAACGGCGGATGGGCAGAGGGACGGGCAAAAGCATATGGTATCAAAGTAGAAGAATTGCCGGCGTATTATGCAAGCCGCACATTGTTGAATGAGATAATACTTCCTGAAGATATTGCTAATGCATGTTTTGCTTTTGTAGGTGGTTTATTGAATAAATCAACCGGCAATGTGTTGAATGTAGACGGAGGAGTGGCAACGGCATTTGTACGATAAAGCCAATAAAGATATTAGATATTCTTGGTCGCTTGTCAATATCAAATATCTAATTTCAAATATCAAAATATGGAGCGTGTAGCTTTCAAAATGAAATTATTTAATGGGCAGGAGGAAGAATATAAGAAACGACACGATGCTATTTGGCCCGAACTGACAAGTTTGTTGAAAACAACTGGTATCGAAGATTATTCTATCTTTCTTGACGAAGAAACGAATAGCTTGTTTGGGGTCTTAAGAATTGACAATAAAATGAAGTTAGACGAGCTTCCACAACATCCTGTAATGAAAAAATGGTGGGCCCATATGAAAGATATAATGGAATCCAATCCTGATAACTCACCCGTTTCCGTTCCGTTGAAAGAAGTTTTTTATTTGCCATAAAAGAATGATATGCGAATTGAAAAGTCTAAGATTGATAAGCACAATCAATCATTGCTTGAAGGACATAAAAGAAAATTTGAATTCACTGCTTCCGGTATAAGTAAGGCTGACGAAGTATTGAAGAAGCTGATTGATTTCCAGGTTGCCATTCCAAGCTGGGCACTGGGCACGGGTGGTACGAGATTTGGCCGTTTTTCAGGGGGTGGCGAACCCGGTAATCTTGAAGAGAAAATGGAAGACATTGGATTGTTGCACGCATTGAACAGATCGAGCGGGGCCATTTCATTACATATTCCCTGGGATATTCCTGAAGATTATGCTTCAATTAGAATGTTAGGTGCGGAATTAGGGTTAAAGTTTGATGCAATGAATTCAAATACATTCCAGGACCAGAAAGGCCAGGAGCTGAGTTATAAGTTTGGGTCATTACAACACGTCAATAAAGCTGTAAGAAAGCAGGCGATCGAGCATAACATTGATGTGATCAAACATGGAGTTGAATTGGGTTCAGCATCTTTGACTGTTTGGCTGAGCGATGGAAGTTGTTTTCCCGGTCAGCTGAATTTCAGAAAAGCATTCCGGAACACCCTTGAAAGTTTGGAAGAGATATACGCCGCGTTGCCTCACAACTGGAAAATGTTCGTCGAGTACAAGGCTTTTGAACCTAACTTTTATTCAATGACCGTTGGCGACTGGGGACAGTCTTATCTATATGTAAGCAAACTGGGGCCAAAAGCTTACACGTTGGTTGATCTTGGCCATCATTTGCCCAATGCAAATATTGAACAGATCGTCTCACTATTACTAATGGAAGGCAAACTGGCCGGTTTTCATTTTAATGACAGTAAATATGGTGACGACGATCTTACGGTGGGAAGCATTAAGCCCTATCAATTGTTCCTGATCTTTAACGAGCTTGTCGAAGGCATGGATGCAAAAGGGTTGGATCATAGCAAAGATCTTGCGTGGATGATCGATGCATCACACAATGTAAAAGATCCATTAGAAGACCTGCTACAGTCTGTTGAAGCCATCATGATCTCTTATACACAGGCATTGCTGATCGATAGAAACAAATTAAATGCGGCACAGGACGCAAATGATGTGGTAGCAGCACAGGAAATCCTGCAAAATGTTTTCCGCACCGATGTAAGAAGCCTGGTGGCAGAAGCAAGATTGAGAAGCGGCGGAGCATTGGAGCCACTGCAATTCTATCGTGAGAATAAAATAAGACAACAATTAATCAAAGAAAGGGGTGTAAAAACCCTGGCAACAGGATTGTGATGAGATAGGGATACTGGGTACTGGATACTGGGTACTGGATACTAGATATTCTTAGTAGCTTGTCAATATCAAATATCTAAATATCCAATATCTCCTGGCAACCGAAAGAACACAAATGAAAAGAACTTCAGTGATAGCGATCTTCGATGTTGGGAAGACCAATAAAAAACTTTTACTGTTTGACGAACAGTATAATATTGTGCATGAGGAGAGCCGCCCACTTCCGGAGATAAAGGACGAAGATGGATTCTCATGCGAGGATGTGGAAGGATTGACCCATTGGATTAAGAACTCATTTGCATCAGCGATTGCTGATGAAAGATTCGAAATTAAAGCAGTTAATTTCTCAGCTTATGGCGCCAGCTTTGTTTATCTTAATGAAGAAGGAGAGGTTTTTCTTCCACTGTATAATTATCTGAAACCATATCCGAAGGAGCTGCAGAATAAATTTTATACTACCTATGGCGGTGAAAGCCTGGTTGCAAAACAAACAGCTTCTCCGGTCCTGGGTAATTTAAATTCAGGCATGCAATTGTACCGGCTGAAATATGAGAAACCGGATGTTTTTGCCAAAATAAAATATGCTTTACATCTTCCGCAATACCTGAGTTATATTCTTTCGTCGGAGGAGAACACGGATATAACAAGCGTAGGTTGTCACACAAACCTTTGGCATTTTCAATGGAACCATTATCATAAATGGGTGAAACAGGAAGGAATAGAAGAAAAGTTGCCCCCTATAAAAGATGCTGCAACGATTGCGGGAAAAACAATTACCGGAATACCCGTTGGAATTGGTTTGCATGATAGTTCCTCCGCCCTGATTCCCTACCTGGCATCATTTACGGATCCATTTATATTATTGTCAACGGGGACATGGTGCATTAGTCTGAACCCATTTAATCATAGCCAGCTTTCCGATTACGAATTGCATGAAGATTGTCTTTGTTATCTTTCTTATAAAGGCAAGCCGGTAAAGGCCTCTCGTCTTTTTGCGGGTTATGAGCATGAACAACAGGTAAAAAGGCTGGCTGAACATTTCAAGACCGATGTCAATCATTATAAAAAAGTAAAAGCAGATCCTGAATTATTAAAAAAATTAAAGCCGCAAGGCCGTTCAACATATAATGCTCAGAATGGCGCCATGGTTGGCCAGTCTAAATTTGCAAAAAGGGATTTAAGTAAATTTAATAATTATGAAGAGGCCTATCATCGATTGATCGCTGATATCATGGAACAACAGATAAGAAGCACCAATATTGTCCTTAAAGGAACTGCAGTGAGTCGTATTTTTGTTGATGGTGGTTTTGGGAATAATCCCATATACATGCACCTTTTATCAGAAGCATTTCCCGGAATTGAAGTGTATGCCGCATCAGTACCACAGGCTTCGGCGCTTGGAGCAGCATTGGTAATGCACCAGCATTGGAACGCTCTGCCAATTCCATCAGACCTGATCGATCTAAAACTTTATTCTGCTATTCATAACCCCACAACATAATCTCTTTAGTTTAAAAAATGAGTCTGCAATATAATAGCCGGTATCCCGGGATAGACGATTTGATAAGAAAAGCAAAGAAGAAAATTCCAAGATTTGCTTTTGAATATCTTGATGGAGGTTGCAATGAAGATGTCAATCTTCATAAGAATACGATTGAATTAAGACAGGTAGAATTACAGCCATATTACCTGGCTAAGCATGCAGGTTCGGATATGAGAACAGAATTGTTTGGTCAGGTATATGATGCGCCTTTCGGAATATCTGCCATTGGTTTGCAGGGCCTGATGTGGCCAAACGCCCCGGAGATCCTTGCTAAAGCGGCATTTGCACATAACATCCCTTTCATGTTGAGTACTGTTACTACTTCGAGTATTGAAAGAATAAGTGAATTGACCGGGGGAAAATTCTGGTACCAGTTATATCACCCGACAGAAAATGAAATAAGGGATAAATTGATCAACAGGGCCCAGGATGCGGAGTGTAAAGTTCTTGCTATTCTTTGTGACGTACCAACATTTGGTTATCGCCCCCGTGATATCAGGAATGGGCTGGCTATGCCACCACGAATGACGCTCAGCAATATTTTGCAGATCATGGGTAGACCCGAGTGGGCAATAAAAACGTTGATCCATGGGCAACCTGCTTTTGCGAACATGAAACCATATATGCCCAAAGGGCTAAATATGAAAAGACTTGGCGAGTATATGAATAAGACGTTTTCAGGCAGGTTAAATGAAGAGAAGATCGCCCCGATCCGCGACATGTGGAAAGGTAAATTGGTATTAAAGGGAGTGGCCGCGCCGGAAGATGCAGAGATGGCAATACGATTGGGTTTGGACGGTATCATAGTTTCTAATCATGGAGGACGACAATTAGATGCTGCTCAATCTACGATCAGGTCTTTGATACCTATTGTGGAAAAATATAAAAACAAGATAAAGATCATAATGGATAGCGGTATCAGAACGGGTCCAGATGTTGCAAGAACAATCGCCAGTGGAGCGGACTTTGCTTTTATGGGCAGAACATTCATGTATGGTGTCGCCGCGTTGGGTGATGAAGGTGGTAATCATACAATATCAATTTTAAAGACGCAGTTTAAGCAGGTAATGGAACAAGTGAACTGTGCTAAAGTTGCGGATCTGCCCAATCATCTCATTAAAACTGTTTAATTGAATAGCGTAAATTGTATTATTTCATTTTTTGCTGTATTAGTAAACGAAGAGAAATTCTGAATGAAGTCCTGCATACTTCTTGTTGTTGTTTCCTGTGCTTTTATTCATCTTGCTGCTCAACAATCGCCAGCCAGTTATAATATCATATGGGATTCACAGAGTAAAAATTCATCTGAATCCATGCCTTGTGGCGGCGGCGATATCGGGTTGAACGTATGGGTTGAAAAAGGAGAGCTGTTGATCTACGCGACACGAAGCGGAAGTTTTAATGAGGACAATGCATTGATGAAGGCTGGAAGAATTCGCATAAAGCTTTTTCCTAACCCGTTTGATGGTAAGATCTTTAAGCAGGAATTGCATTTAAATAAAGGATATGTGACTGTTGATGGAGCGAATAACGGGATAAAAGCATCGGTACGAGTTTGGGTTGATGTATTTAACCCCGCTACTCATTTCGAGATCAATAGCAATAAGAAGATCGCTGTTGAAGCAACATATGAAAGCTGGCGATATAAGGACAGGATCTTACATCCAAGGGAGAATTTCGCCAATTCATGGAAATGGGCACCACCAAAAAATAACATTTACGCTAAGGATGAGATCACTAATGATTTTGGAGGCGTTTTATTTTATCATAATAATGGTGAAAGAACAATTTTTGATACCACAGTTACACAGCAAGGCCTGGATGCTGTAAAAGATCAATTATATAACCCATTAAAAAGTCTTGCATTTGGTGGTTTGTTGTTTGGAACAGATTTTATTCCTGCAGGTAATACCGAAGGAGTTTACGTTGACACTGATTTTAAGGGGTGGAAATTAAAAAGTAAATCAACGTCGAGGCACCATCGACTAAAACTTTTATTGGTCACGCAGCAAGTAAAAAATTACCATGACTGGTTTGAAAAAATCAAGAGTGTTAAATCAGGGTCGCAGGATAAAAATGCTTTTGCCAGGACACAAGCATGGTGGCAGCAATTTTGGAAAAGAAGTTTTATACGATCAAATGAATCGGACACTTCATCAGTTGCATGGCAGGTCGGCCGGAATTTCCAGTTATTCCGATACATGCTTGCTTGTAATGCTCAGGGGGCATGGCCTACAAAATTTAATGGTGGTTTATTTACTGTTGATCCTGTTTTTACAAATCCTGACCATAAGCTAACACCTGATTATCGTAACTGGGGCGGCGGCGTACATACTGCACAAAATCAACGACTGGTTTATTTCCCAATGATAAAAAATGGCGATTGGGACCTGCTGAAGCCACAACTGGATTTTTACTTACGCATATTAAAAAATGCAGAACTGCGGTCTGAAGTTTATTGGGGTCATGGCGGCGCATGTTTTACCGAACAAATGGAAAACTATGGACTTCCCAATTATGCAGAGTATGGTACAAAGCGTCCGGATGATTTTGACAAAGGCGTTGAATACAATGCATGGCTTGAATATGAGTGGGATACTGTTTTTGAATTTTGTTTGATGATGCTGGAAGAGGAGCAATACACGGGTATAGATATCAGTGATAAAATCCCGTTTATTGAAAGTTGTTTGCGATTCTTCGATGAGCATTACCAGTACCTCGCCAAAAAGCGTGGGATAAAATCGCTCGATGGTGATGGTAAATTAATCCTATTTCCGGGCAGCGGCGCTGAAACGTTTAAAATGGCTAACAATTCAACAGGTACAATTGCTGCGTTACATACGATCACAGCACGATTACTTGAGTTGCCGGAAAAATACTTAACGAAACAAAAGAAACTGCAACTTGACAGCTTGTTGAAAAGAATTCCGTCTATCAGCTTTGGAAGTTATAAGGGTGAACTTACAATTGCCCCGGCTAAAACATGGGAGCGAATAAATAACGTGGAATCTCCCCAGCTATATCCTGTATATCCCTGGGGAATGTATGGAGTTGGAAAACCAGGATTAGAAATTGCACTTAATACATGGAATCTTGACACCAACGTCATAAAATTCAGAAGTCATGTTGGATGGAAACAAGATAATATCTGGGCTGCAAGACTGGGGCTTACCGATGAGGCATGGAGATTAACATCCTTAAAGCTTCAGAATTCAGGAAGAAGATTTCCTGCGTTCTGGGGACCCGGTTTTGATTGGGTACCGGATCACAACTGGGGCGGAAGTGGAATGATCGGTCTGCAGGAAATGCTTATGCAGGTTGATGGTAAACGAATTTTGCTATTTCCTGCCTGGCCAAAAAATATTGATGTACATTTCAAATTGCATGCGCCTTACAATACAACGGTTGAAGCAGAACTCCAATCAGGGAAACTGGTTTCATTAAAAGTTCTTCCTGAAGAAAGAACGAAAGATGTTGAAATGATGCTGAAATAAATTTCTCGTCATATACAATTCTCCTTTATTATTGCTTCATGAATTACAAAGCTTTCTTATTTGATCTGAATGGAACGATGATCGATGACATGGCTTATCATGTTAAAGCATGGCATAGAATATTCAATGATCTTGGCGCTAACATCAGCATGGAAAGGATGAAAGAAGAATGTTACGGAAAAAATCATGAAGTGATCGAAAGGATATTACCGGGAAGATTTAGTGAAAGTGAAAAAACAGAAATGAGTTTTGCAAAAGAAACGGCTTATCAAAAAGCCTTCAAGCCACATTTAAAATTGATCGATGGATTGGATACCTTTCTTGAAAGAGCATATCAGCAAAACATTCAAATGGCTGTCGGCTCGGCTGCTATCATGTTCAATATAGACTTTGTGTTAGATGGCTTGAATATTCGAAAATTTTTTTCAGCCATT
>JAICPX010000531.1 GCA_025929635.1 Chitinophagaceae bacterium | reverse complement strand
TCGTGCAGGTAATTGAACCGTCATCTAAGAAGCTGCAGGAATTTTCTAAACCTGGAACATTGATTTCAATGAAGAGTTTGATTTGTTGTTTCGTGCGACTCCTAAAGTAAGGTTGCTAACTGTGTGGTGTTTTGGAATGAGGTGTAAACTATTCCTCAACTTGCAACAATTCCATCATCTTCCTTCATCCGCCCCATGTAATGGGGCTATCCACAACAGGCTGGCTATACTTTCCGATAATGCTTCACTTCTAGTTTGATATGAAAGGCCTGTTCCTGTATTTCCGGAAAGTTCAAAACGTAATTTGTCGTAACCAATCCATTTATGGATAATCCTGTTAAGCAGGTATAAGAACGCTCGAGTGTTCCAACCTTCCGCAGGCTAAAATTGTTAGAAAAGCATACACATAAATTCCTATCGTTTATAAGGGCTTGCCAGTTAGGCAGGAGCGATATTAATGTCTGAATTTTTTAACCAGATGTCTAATAAAACAGGAGAATCAAGAAGAATTTTTTTGAAAGAAGCGATGAGTGCGGCGCTTATCGCTACTACTGATCCCTCCCTGTTGGATAAGTCAAATATGCTCGGCACTTTGCAACAAAAGAACAAGATGAAAATTGAAAAAAAACTAGCCGTTTTACAAATCGATTCCGTTCTCGGTGATATCAATACCAATCTTCAAAAAATATCTCCCATGGTCCATACTATTAAAGATAAAGAAGTCAGGATGGCTGTTTTTTGTGAATACGGAACCACTGGTTATTCCCTCGATTTGAACTCAGTCGCTGAAGAAATACCCGGCAAAACAGTTTCTTTCTTGGAGAAATTGGCAGACAAGAAGAACATTTGGATCAGCGGCGGAATGATAGAAAAAGGCGACAATAATAAGCCATACAATACTTCTATTATGATTTCACCTACAAAAGGGCTGGTGGCCAAATATCGTAAAGTACATCCTTTCAGCTTCGAAAAGGAACATATTAGTTATGGTGATCAGGAAGTAATTGTGGATACCGAACTTGGTAAAGTGGGCATGACGATTTGCTATGATTTTATGTTTCCGGAATATATCAGGGGTTTGGCTCTAAAGGGAGCTCAGGTAATACTCAATTCTACTTTTTGGTTCGCAGATGAAATTAGCGGGCCGGCGGGCTGGAGTCCGGAGCAATCAAAAGCTTTGGCTATGACCAGAGCCCTGGAAAACAATGTATTTGTAGGGATGTCATGCCGGACAGGAACAGAAAAAAAACTCTGGGGCTTTGGGCATTCCGTCATTGTAGGACCACAAGGTAAAATTCTGGCGGAAGCGGACAGGAAAGAAGAAATTATTGCGGCGCCCATTGATTTAGAGATGAGAAATACATGGGCCAATTATGCTACTTATATGGCAGATCGGCGGCCCGATCTGTATGATCGTTTACTTGATTTCTAATCATTAAAGAGTTAATTCCCTTGGTTGAGAAAGCTAGTTCGTTACAAGGGAGAGCCTGTTCCGATAATGCTTGAATAGGATCATTTTAAGAAGCAGCAGAACAAGGTAAATTTTCCGTTTTTGCCTTATTGATTTGTGTTTTGATACTTCTTATGACACATGTACAAAGTGCTATAAGCGAATCGGACAAAGGTTCCTTCGACTCCTGTTACGTTCAACGGAATGCAGACAATCTCGTAGCGAAGGATCCGAATTATCTTTCCAGCATTTAGGGATATGCCTGTGCTGTTCTACAGTAATATGGAGTATTAAAAAGTGCTTGATTATTTCAAGCATGCCTTAAGCATTGACACATATGATCCGGGTGGCAATCTGTATTGTGGCGCATCCCGACACTAACAGGATAATAAACAAATACTTAGACCACGTCCTATTTTTAAGTTGCACGGCAAATTATGCATGACCTGCGAAACGAATCTTTTTAAGGAGTATTTAATAGCTTTAATTATATTGTCCGGGCGGGCTAATAGAAATCAAAATAAACTATGGTTAACTACATTATATGGAACGGAAGTCCTGCATTATTTTCAATAGGTTCATTTGTCTTGCGTTGGTACGGAGTGCTTTTCGTATTGGGTTTTGTACTCTGCCGGCAAATTCTTTTACATATCTACAAAAAAGAAGACCAGCCTATAAAGGATGTTGATACCCTTACGTTATACATAGTTATTTCTAGTGTGTTGGGCGCCAGGCTTGGGCATGTAATTTTTTTTCAACCTGATTTAATTTGGTCAAAACCATTCGAAATTTTTCTTCCATTCGAATTTCAGCCCGTTTTTCATTTCACCGGGCTTCAGGGACTTTCGAGTCATGGCGCCGCATTCGGAATTTTATTGGCCCTCTTGCTTTACAGCCTGAGGAACAAGTCCGGACACGGTTATCTCAAGGTTCTCGACAGGTTTGTAATCGTCGTTGCGCTTGCAGGTGCTTTCATCCTCGCTAGTAATTTTTTTAACTCAGAACCTATTGGCCGACCTACCGATTCACTCTTGGGCACTGTATTCATAAGACCCATTACAGACGGGCTGTTGAAAGTCCCCTGCTGTATCATGCGGAACCCCGGCGGGAAAAATCCACTGGATTTTGTCAGCGTGAAAAAAGACGAGGAGCGAGAGGTTGACAGGATAAGCCATAGCCCGATTATCCTTTACTTATTTTTCAACCCTGGCGTAACGGAACAAATAGTAAAAGAATTTCTCCTGGGTGATGTAAAGACCTACCTTTTCGACCGTTCTGAATTTGTATATGAACCTGGAACCGAACCCTTGCACTATACGATCTTTGTAGAAAAAGATAACTATATAGCCAGAGTGAGGACCATCGGCATTGCCAGGCACCCTGTGCAACTTTATGAAGGCGTTTCCTGTCTACTTGTTTTTGCATTCTTGTTTGGGTATTGGAGGAAACACAAAGTGAACACCCCTCCCGGAAGAATTCTCGGCTTTTTCCTTATTACTTTTTGGGGTTTGCACTTTATTTACGATTACCTGAAAATAGATCAGGCTCCCGTTGGGGAAAGAATAGCGTTGAGTATTGGGCAGGTGTTGAGCGTATCATTTTTTCTAGCTGGAGTAGTAGTGTTGGTTTATTCCTATCGAAAAGCTACGGCTTAGATACCGT
>JAICPX010000195.1 GCA_025929635.1 Chitinophagaceae bacterium | reverse complement strand
TTACCAACAAATCTTTTTAGATTGATATTAACTTCATAATCACCAGAATTGAATCCATTCAAATACAGCTTCCCTGCGGCGACCATGTCCCATTTTTGATCACGTGTCTTATTTCGATATTCACCCTGTCCGATCAAATTGTAAAAGGAGCCTGTAAATTTATTGGTTGTGACCTTGAGGTTTTGCACGGCAATTCCCACCTTTAGAAACTGCAGTTGGTTCTTTGCATCAGGAAAAGTATACAGTGAAAATTCATTGACTAATTCTTTCCACCTGTCATATAACACCAGTGACAGCCGCTGCCTGTTTGTATCAGCCTCCAATGCATAATTATAAATTTTGTCATAATAAAGTGAGTCGGGTGAATAACCGAGAGCCGGATCACGCTGGTCAATATATTTGAAATTATAAGAGCTGTACCGAATGGTATGTTCGAACCGGAGTCTTGGATAAAACAGTGGAATAACCGTGGAATCGCCAACGATGGAATCTTTTTTACCCAGATCATACTGCTGCTTCATCAGCAGGTGAAGGTCTGTATAGCGATTACCGTAATTTAGTTTTGAACTAAAGAAATTTCTACCGAACTCCTGGTCGCTTCCAATTTTTGTCGGGATATTGAACCTGTCATTATAGATGGGATCATTCAAATAATCCTCATCATTTCTCAGTCCACCATTTTCTTCTGATTGCATGGCATTGGCCAGCACGGCAAAATAATTGTTGTATCGTTTGTTCAAAGATTGATACCAGGAGGTAAAAGTGTAATCGTTATGATTTGTTTTTTGGTTCTTAAAAAAACCGGGAGAGTTGATCAATCGATATTGAAAAAGTCCATTCCAGTTGGGTTTGATGTTTTGCGTATGTGTGATCTCGATCACCTGCTCGGTTCTGCCACCGAGTAAATAGGCTAATTCAGTGTAGGGTCTTGTTGTATTAAAGAACCTGATCGACTCCAAACCCCAGTGATATACATCAAAAGCATGCATGCCATGATCCCAACCGCTGCGCATATATGGTTCGAATAGAAGTGAATGGGTGGCTGTTCCGGTATTTCCCAAAAAAGCGTGATGTGCAGGAATTGGAAACCGTTTATTAAAATCGATTATTGAAGAATCGAGCCGGTGAGTTTGTACCGTATAGGGCAATTGAAAATAAATAGTTATCGAGTCTTCATATTTGTCGCGATGCTGGAGACTATCAGAAGCTCCACCCGAAAATGCTCCCGAAAAGCGATTGCTTAAACCACCGGGTATATTGGAAATCCCCCGCCCGGGAATACGATTGATCGGTCTTTCCTGCGAATGAAGATGTACGGAAAGCAGCAGTAAAAAAATGAAATATGTTTTTCTTATAACCAGTTTGAATATTTAAAAGTGAAAATACAGCAGCAAAAATAAAACCATCAAGTACAAAAGTTAAAGTACTGCAACCAATTCCTTAAAAATTGCGGCAAGCTTTGGCTCCGCCGCTTTTGCATAATGCAGTACTTCATCATGTGTGATCTTTCCCTGATGACCAAAACCAAGGTCAGTGATCACACTCATTGCAAAAACAGGAATGCCCATATGATTGGCAACAATATTTTCCTGGACGGTGCTCATGCCAACTGCATCTCCACCCATTATATGTATCATTTTATATTCAGCCGGTGTTTCATATGTTGGGCCACTTACACAGAAATACACTCCTTCCTTTACTTCAATTTGTAAACTGGCAGCAACAGCCTTCGCTTTCTCAACCAAATCTTTTTTATACGGTTCACTCATATCCGGAAACCGCGGACCAAGCTCGTCAATATTTTTTCCGATCAATGGATTCCGCATATCAATACCGATATGGTCATTGATGATCATCAGGTCGCCCACCTTAAAAGATGGATTCACGCCACCCGCTGCATTCGAAAGCAATAGGGTTTTTATACCCAACAATCCAAGTACGCGAATCGGGAAAACAACCTCTTCCGGCGAGTACCCTTCGTAATAGTGAAACCGGCCGCCCATGCAAACTATCTTTTTGCCTGACAGGTTTCCAAATATCAGCTTCCCCTTATGTCCTTCAACAGTTGAAACCGGGAAATTGGGAATATCGCTGTAATCAATTTCTTTTTCGATCTGTATTTCTTCAGTAAAATTTCCAAGCCCACTGCCAAGAACAATTCCAACCTCCGGCTGATGTCTGTATTTTTTCTGCAGGAATTTCACAGCCTCTTTCAGTTGCTTCAATGCTTTTTTTGCCATAAAGAAAGGTAAGGCCCGACCTCGCTAATCATGAATTAAAACAAACTATCAACAAGCTACGGCGGGCAGGCGGCAAATATAGTTTTTTGCTTTTGCACTAACACTTGTTGCTCAATAATAATCGGCGTCTCCCATGCCAATGCCCATATAAAAAGTTTAATTTTAATGACACAAAAAGGGATTGGAATTGGCCCCAACGAAAACGATACTGCTTGCTTCCGTATTTGTTTTTTCTTTTCGCTTACACGCACAATTGTGCACCGGTAGCCTTGGCGATCCCATCGCTACAATCGATTTTGGCGCCGGGCCAAATCCGGGTGGACCTATCAATAATGTACCAGCAGCTTATCAATATACTAACCAGGATTGTCCACCGGAAGGTCACTATGCCATTCGCAATGCAAGTTTTTCTTGTTTCAGTAGTGATTGGCATATCCTTGCCTTTGATCATACACCTTCGGACCCGAATGGATATTTTCTCCTGGTAAATGGGTTGGCTGGTCCTTCCCTGGTATACCAGGATACGATCACCGGTCTTTGTCCAAATATCACTGTACAGGTTGACGCCTGGGTATTGAATATATTAAAAACATTACCCTGCAGCGGCAACGGTATTGATCCCAGCCTGACTTTTTCAATAACTGATATGGCAGGAAATCTAATTGGTCAAAGGGTTACGGGGCCAATTGCTGAGACAGATGTAGTGCCTGTTTGGACCTCGCACAGTTTCCTGTTCAATGCGCCGGTAAATGGAAGTGTGATTCTTAAGATCACAAGCAATTCACAGGCAGGCTGTGGAAATGATTTTGCAATTGACGATATCACATTCCGCCCTTGTGGTCCAACGATCACAACTGCCTTTGCAAATAATGTTGCTTCCCCCGTTACGGTTTGTGAAACCAACCAGCAGCCTGTTCCGATTACTGCAACTTATAATGGCAATTATACGAATCCCATCTTCCAGTGGCAGGTAAGTAACAACCAGGGATTCAGCTGGACAGATATTCCCGGTGCAAATGGACTCAGCCATTCCGCTACGCCGGGTTCTATCGGACAAAAATGGTACCGGTGCCTGGTAACAGATGCAAGTTTTGGCGGAAATGCCAGTTGCCGGTTTGCATCAAATACTGTTGTAATATCCGTGATAACTCCACCATTTGCGCAGGCAACAAACTATGTTTTTGGGTGCTATGGGTCTACTATTTATTTGCAGGCAGCCGGCGGTTCGATATATGAATGGTGGGGCCCAAATGGTTTTCATTCCAACGATCAGGCGCCGGCAATTCCGAATGTAACTTTTGGTGCAACGGGAACTTATATCGTAAAAGTGACCTCTACACCCGGTTGCTTTGCTTATGACACAACAACACTCACTATTTATGCCGCTCCAATTGCTACACTTACTCCGCGATCAATAAGTATATGCGAAGGTGATAGTGTTCAATTTAACGCTGGTGGATCCATCCGGTATAAATGGTCGCCATCAACGGGCTTGTCCAATGATACCATTCCAAACCCCTGGGCAAAGCCGGTGAATGATATTACCTATTCAGTGAGAGTGTACAATGAATACACTTGTTTTGATAGTTTGAGTGTAAGCGTGGTGGTTTGGAAAAAACCCAAAGCATTTGCCGGACCAGACCAGTATTTCAGAAAAGGAAGACCGGTACAATTGGATGGAGGCGCCTCCGGCACAAATGTGACTTATAGTTGGTCTCCACCCGCTTACCTGGATAATCCAAATTATTTAAAAGCAATTGCCCGGCCACCGGGAACGATGACTTATACATTAACTGTTATTTCAAACAATGGATGCGGTGTAAGTACCGACGAGGTGAAACTGGAAGCCATTGATAAGTTATTTATTCCAACAGGTTTTACTCCAAACAACGACGGGCTAAACGACCGATGGGAAATTGTAACCTTTGAAGATTATGAAGATGCCGTTGCAGAAGTTTATAACCGTTATGGCCAACTGGTTTATCGTGGTCATGCAAAAAATTATAAACCCTGGGATGGAACATTTAAAAACAAACCCTGCTTACCCGGTGTATATGTTTACCTGGTAAATCTCCATAATGGAAAGCCCGTATTGAAAGGCACATTGAATTTGATAAGGTAGATTTCTATTTCAAGACACAAATAATAACACTAATAATTATACCGGTAAAAATCACAAAACTCTTCATCGCACAATAGCTTCCTGAGAACCGGATCTTTTAATACTTCAGTATAATCCAACCAGTTTTTCCCGATTTTTATTTTTCGATAAACCAACCGGATTCCCTGGCTATAATCCACCCACCAGTAAATGTGACCTGTATATAAAGGTTGGATCGGCTTGCCATCCAATTTATGCCAGCCATAGATCGCAACCCGGTCAGGTTTTGGATCTCTTGAGATCTTTCCACTGATCACGACATCTTTTTGTATGCCCGCGATCAAACCCTTTCTGCCTTTCCGTTGACCTTCAATTATCAGATGATGATGCCACATGGTGGGTGTGCTGTCACGAAATGCATACATGGGGACGGGTTCTAATTTTATGCTGGCTGCTTTATAAATATCATCTACCATTTTTCTTGTTGGTAAAAAGCAATTAACACTATCGGCAATTTTTTGTGCCGCTAACGGAGTAATATTTATTCTTGCCCAATCTTCATCAGTCCCAATGCTTAAATAATCCGGGGAAACAAAATATTCTGCGTTGATCGTTTTACCAGTTGAGGAATCGACAATTGATGTTTTTATTCTTTCAAATTTTTTGAGAAAGGACGGAATGTTGCCGTTGAGCACTTCCCTCACGGCGAATGAATCTCTTTCTTTCCATTTCATGGAAAATGCCTGGTGATAGAAGTCATTCCCTGTAAGCCTTGACCTTCTCCCCGGCCAGCTTTGATCTAAGGCTGTAGCACAGGAACCAAAAACCAAACAGGAAAAAATCAAGTATACTTTGGAGATCATTTCTGAAAAATTGTACCTTTTAATATCCTTTCACCATTTTACCCGCCAATTTATGAATATAAGAACCATCCTCCTGCTATCAGTTACATATTTTTTTGTTTCATCATGCAGTACTTCCAAAAGTTCAACTTTTGGGTATTCAAAAAAAGCAGCAACAGATACCATCAATACGCTTGATGATTTCGCCGCAAGCGATCTTGTTGCTTTCAAAGCGCCGAATAACAAGATCTATTATGCGAGGCGGGTACCAGCCGCTGATTCCGCTGCAGGGCTTCCAGGTGTATCGGCACGTTCGCTTGAAAGAGCCGCGGCTGATCCGGCCACTGAACAATTCAGGGATGGACAAGGTGGCGGGGTAAGAGAAGAAGCAAAAACAACCTTTTCAGGCGGAGCCTTTACAAGACGAACGTTGAGATGGTTGGTAAAAAATCTCCCCTCTAATGATAGCATGGAAACCTATAACCTGGGACAACTATCGCCACGCTGTGCACCAGAACAGAAGAACGTCCATGTCAGAACTGCATATTTATATGTTTTCAAACATGAAGAAGATAAAGACTATCATTTACTGATTGGGAACAAAAAAGATTATCGCGATGCGGACTATATTTTCAATGCAGAGGTCACCGGGCTGCCGGTTAATTTTACGCAGGATGTGGCTCAATTAACAAAAGTAAGAAAGGATGCAGTGGACTTCTTCAAAACGCAAAAAAGCTGCAACTCGCAAAATTATATTCTAAGTATCCCGATCGAAATAAAAGGCTCATTATTTTATGATTATCATCACAAGAATCAAACTGCAAAATGTAAAGGAGTACAGGCAAACACGGCATGGGAAATTCACCCGGTGCATACCATCATATTCAAATAGGATGTATGCTGATTGTTTAATCTGTTATCTTCGTCCCTAAAATAATTTTTTATTCATGAATCTCCACGAATTCCAGGCCAAGGAACTTTTGAAAAAATTCAATGTACCCGTACAGGAAGGCATTGCATGCGGCACGGTGCATGAAGCAGAGGATGCTTATCGTCAAATAAAAACTCAATTCGGAAGCCCATTTGCCGTTGTAAAAGCACAGATACATGCAGGTGGTCGTGGTAAAGGAAAAATCAAAGAGAATGGAACCAACGGAGTGAAAGTTGGAAAAAGTCTCGATGAAGTCGTTGACTTCGCACAAAAGATCCTCGGTGGCACATTGGTGACCTTGCAAACCGGGCCCGCCGGTAAAGTGGTTCATAAAATCCTGGTGGCGCAGGATATGTATTATGATGGACCGGCAGAAAGAAAAGAATTTTACTTATCAATATTACTTGATCGGAGCAAGGGACAAAATGTGGTCATGTACAGTACTGAAGGCGGAATGAATATTGAAGAAGTGGCACATAATACTCCTGAAAAGATTTTTAAAGAATGGGTTCATCCTGCCGGGGGCCTGCAACCCTTCCAGGCAAGAAAGATCGCATTCAACCTGGGACTAAGTGGTGAATCATTCAAGAACTGCGTAAAGTTTGTCACCAATCTTTACAATGCCTATGTCGGCCTGGATTGTTCGATGCTTGAAATAAATCCGCTGTTCAAGGCTTCAGATGATAAGATCGTTGCCGTTGATTGTAAAATGAATCTGGATGAGAATGCATTGATGCGTCACCCTGATCTTTCTGCTTTGCGTGACATCAGCGAAGAAGATCCGACAGAAGTGGAAGCAGGTAAGTACAATTTGAATTTTGTCAAACTGGACGGTAATGTGGGTTGCATGGTGAATGGCGCTGGTCTTGCCATGGCAACGATGGATATGATCAAGCTTAGTGGCGGCGAACCCGCAAACTTTTTGGATGTTGGTGGTACTGCAAATGCACAAACTGTTGAAGCCGGCTTCAAGATCATCTTAAAAGATCCTGCGGTGAAGGCGATCCTCATTAATATATTTGGCGGTATCGTTCGGTGTGATCGCGTGGCACAGGGTGTGATCGATGCATATAAGAATATGGGGAATATCAACGTGCCGATCATAGTTCGTTTGCAGGGAACAAATGCTGAAGAAGCAAAGAAGCTGATCGATGAAAGCGGGCTGAAAGTGCAGTCGGCGATCCTGTTAAGTGAGGCTGCTGATTTGGTGAAGAAAGCAGTGGCTTAATTGCGAGGCCGACAAACCCCTTACGAATAATAAAACCATCGCATCGGCCGATGCAATCTACTCAATCACGGAGTGAATGGTCAATGGTGAATAGATTAATCAATAGTTGCATATTGCCTATCGGCCATTGCCCATTCACAACTCACCATTCACCATTCATTATCTTTGATCAATGGCTGACGACTTATTGATAGCAAAAGGAACAAAAGAAGAACAATATGAAGCATTGCTTCCACAGATAAAAGCATTATTGAAAGGTGAAGATGATCTTATTGCCAACCTTGCAAATATTACCGGTGCTTTAAAAGAACAATTCAACTGGCTATGGGTTGGTTTTTATCTGGTAAAAAATGATGAGCTGGTTTTGGGTCCTTTCCAGGGACCGGTTGCCTGTACAAGAATAAAGAAAGGAAGGGGTGTTTGCGGTATGAGCTGGCTGAAGGCAGCAACACTGATCGTACCAGACGTTGAAAAGTTTCCCGGCCACATCGCATGCAGCAGTTTATCAAAGTCTGAAATTGTAGTACCGATTATTCGAAATAATGTAGTGCTTGCTGTGCTTGATGCCGACAGTGTTCAATTAAACGATTTTAATGTCGTCGATAAAAAATACCTCGAACAGCTGGCTGACCTGATTCCAATGAATATTTAACTCATTCTTTGTAACTATATTTTTTTATAACCGTTGGTCATATAGACGAAAATAAATGTCAGTTGAACAACATTTATTCCGTAATTTCGGCCGTTCAATTTTCACCCCTGGCTCTGATTAAAGCGAACCGACTTAATGAAGCAACTTACTGAATTATTAGATCCGGTTTATCA
>JAICPX010000377.1 GCA_025929635.1 Chitinophagaceae bacterium | reverse complement strand
GGGGCTGGAATTTCTTGATCAGGGAATTTTCAAGGAAAAAGGCATCCTGCTCTGAGTTGACAATGGCAAATTCAATATGATGTATTCGACCAACGAGCTCATGAGTTTTATAACTAGATAGGTTTTTAAGAAAGTAAGAACTTACTCTTTTTCTGAGATCTTTGGCCTTTCCGACGTAGAGGAGCTCGTTCTGTTCATTAAAATATTTATAAATACCCGGCGCACGGGGGATCGTTTGTACAATATGCTGAAACTCTGAATTTGTCATTTCACGACATCATTTGCAACACGCAAAGTTATTGCCACTGAACTTTTACAAATTCGGATTTTTCCTGGCGCTCACCCTTTTCTGTAAGAATTGTAAAATATTTATCAATTTCCCAAAAGAGTTTTTGTTCAATTGCTGTATCCCCAACTATTTTATAGGCCTCGATATAAACGCTTTGAATTTTTCCACTGGAGACATCCGATAAGTCCACGGTCACCAGTTGTTTTTGTATTTCAGAATTCTCGCCATCTTTTAAATTTGAAGTTATGCTCAAGGTTTCCCGATCCGCTTCGATCAACCGTTCTTCAGTATACTTTTCATAATTTTTTTCATCTGCAATATCAGGCAAAGAGAGAAATGGTTCGGCAAGTTTTCGAATCTCTTCACGTCTTAAATAGGTGGTATCGGTTTTGTTTCCATGTCTTTCAAGCTTCATGAATGCATACAGCGATGAGTCGAGTTTGTTAAGCTGGCCCTTTATAATAGAGATTGCAGAAATAGGAGGCTCCTGGGTTTCTGCTTCTTTTGCTTTTTTTCCTTTGCAACCGGTATTTAAGATAATTACAAGAACTGGAATGATCCAATAGTTTTTCATCTGTATTTTTTTGGGTATAAATTTAATAGGAAATAGTTTGTTAAAAAGAATTATCCCGTCTCCCCTTAGGGGGACGGGATAATTTAGCGAAACTGCAGTTAGTATTGATTACTATTTATTGAGGGTAGCTCCCACTTTTAAGCCTATGGCAAAAAGTTTTTCTTTTACGGTCAAAGCGCTGACAAAACTGGAAAGATGCTGATACCTTACATGTGGGCCAACCTGCCATTTTATTTTGCCAGTTGAATAGGATACAAATGATCCGATTCCGGTGCTGATATTCCAGCGACGCATAAGATCAGGAAATCTTGCATAGTTTTTATAATCACTGGAAATCATATAAGCCCTGTCACCAATAACGTAAGTCGGCTGTAAGGTTCCACTGACACCCCATTGGAGATTCTTATTATCGGTTATTATTAATTCAACACCTACAGGGATTCCTGCCTGGAAATAAAAGTTCTCGAGCCAGTTAGGATTCGCTCCGACACTAAAGTTGCGGTAATTCGTGGTTGTTGCCATGGAGTCAAAACCGGACCCGGTATTCAGGGCAACGGTTGCGATCTCTGTAGTATGCGTATATGCCCGGATATCATAGCGGTTGATATTAAACTGGAAACCGGCTTTTACTGAGAATTTATCACTAACCCTGTACCTGCCTTCAATTCCAAACTCGACGCCCATTGCAGGCTTATGTTTAACAACATTATTCAAGTCAATTATCGGCACATAAAACGCACCACTGTTATAAACTCTTTTGTTTTCCGAGAGCTTTCTATAGCTTACCGTTGGCGTAAAGTAAACCTGGGCTGTAACTTTCGAATGTTTTGTGGATCTTGTAAGTGGCGCATTTTGAGAAGCAAGAATGGAAATGGCTTCTCTTAGTTTGTTTTCAGCATCCACGCTTAATCTGTTCTCTTCTGAAATGGTGTTTTCAGGAGCAGGTGATCTTACTTCTGAATTTTCTGGTTTTATTTCAGTGTCAAACCTTACAAGGCCCGGATCAGAACTAACCGGTAATTCGTCAAGAGTTCCTTCGCTATTTTCCGGTACTAATATCCATACAAATTCTTCAGGATTAAATTCCGTGGAATGGTCAGCGCTGACATTTGATTTCTCTACATCTGCATCCGGAAGAGTGAATACATGGTTATCAGAAACTAATTCCTGATCGTTTTTCGCTCTATTTAATTTATGATTCAAACCGGTTAATGCCGGGATGTATTTCTTCGGTGTTTGTTTTTCAATGGCAACGATCTGGCCCTGGTCCGGCGTTAGGTTCTCAAGCTCTTTCACATTATTTTCCGGATTGCCATTATAAATGATGATTGAGACTATTGAAGTGGTAAGTAAGAACACTATGGCTGTGGTAACGCCAAACCATCTGCGGCGGGTGTGTAAAGCGGAGTGAATACCTTTCCAAACCTTTTCCGAAGGGTACATCCGGTATTGGTTGGCATTATCTCTCAACAGCTTCTCAAAATCTCCATTGTTATATTGTCTCTCCATAAACCAGTCAGTAATTAGGAAACGGATTAATTTTTAGTTGCCTGCCAAAGCGATCCATTCTGTATGCGGCCTTGGTTTCTGCAAAATCTTTTTTCGTACTAAAATATCTTCAAGCATGGCCTTCGCCCTTGTATACTGGCTGCGGCTGGTGCTTTCCTCTATATCCAGCATTTTTGCGATCTCACGATGACTGTATCCCTCAACTGCATATAAATTAAGAACTGTTCGATAACCCAATGGCAACATCCTGATGCATTCTACCACTTGTTTGGCCTGTATGATCGATGGAACGCTTTCCTCTCTCACCTGCACCCCGGTTGCGTGGATTATATCAACACTGTCATTGAACTTTTTGTTTCTCTTCAGGATATTGATACAGGTGTGAACGATTATCCGTCTTATCCACCCCTCAAAGGCTCCGCGGTTCTCAAACGTATGTATTTGTAAAAAAACCTTGATAAAGCCTTCCTGCAACATGTCCTCGGCATCCTCCCGGTTATGTGCGAAACGATAACAAACGGCCAGCATTTTGGGACTATACTTGTTGTATAGTTCACGCTGGGCAGCAGCCTCGTTCTTTAAACAGCCTTGTAAAATGGCTTCCTCGGTCATAATTACCGTTTGGTGCCCTGTAAATTAGACAATTTTTCAATTCGAAAGCTGCACAGAATTGTAAAATTTCAATATAAAATAAACCGGCTATAGATCTAATAAATAGCGATTCGGGAAAACTCCTTGTTGTTTCATGCCCGGGCTTCGGTCTTTTTGCTTTTTCTAAGACGTTTTGGTCCGTACCATAACCAAAAGCCGCTCACAACAAGCATAAAAAGAGAAATGCCCATAATAGTCGTATACCCCAACATTGATCTTTCATCAGTGCCAAAAAGCTTGTCCAGGATAGTACCATCATGTATGTCCTCAATAAGATCACTGGTCCTCTTTTCAATAAGTAAAAGTCTGCCGCTGGTACAATCAATTTGTAAACCCCGGTAATGATCCATAAAGACAAACTTGGCTATACCTTTTGAGGGCCGAATATCAATGCGGTCCAGTTCGTTAGAAAGCTTCTCATCTACCGAATCTTTTAAGTAATTAACTGCAAGTTTATGAAGACTATCTATTGTCAGCCATTGCGCCGGGTTTGTGGAAATACCCTTTTGGGTCGGGGATAGGAGACCTGTCTTCTTTTTCCACCCAAGTAGAAAACCGGTAATTGATATGATCAGGAAAAAAACAAATAAAAAGATTGCAATCTTGCGGTGCAAATACCGGAAGGAACGGATGAGTTTTGCTTGTTTTTTAGTATTCACGTTGATAAAATAAGAAAGGATTGCGATCTATGGCAATCCTTTTGGGTTAGAAATTGGCTCTTACTGCCATGATATAATTTCTGCCGGGCGCGGAAAAACCAGAAGCAAAATACCTGTAATTACGATCCAGTACATTCTCGACTGCAAATTGTAACCAGGTCATCTTAGTAATGCGGATGCTATTGCGCCAGTTTAAGGTAAACCATGAGGGCATACCATCGGGCGTAGCATACTGCAGGTTATCTTCACCATCAAGATTATAATCCCTGATCTTTTTGGCACCATTAAATAGTACGTAGCCTTCTGTTTCAAATCGCTGATGGATGTATTTTAATGAACCTTTTCCAAACACAGGCGGTATGTGGTCCTGTGGCGTTTTGCTTTCATTTTTATTTTTAAACCTTCCGTATGTGTAGGTAACTGTTCCGAAAAAAATTAATTGCGCTGTAAGATCGACGGTTACATTTGTGTTGAAACCATAAGTATGTGCTTTCCTGACATTCCTGTTTGCATATACTGCGGACATAACGCCATTATAGGATATTGAATCCTGGCCGTTAAGCTGAAATGGCGCTAACCCAATTGCATTCCGAAACAACGCATAAAATCCAGTAACATCAAATTTGACCTTTTCTGCAATTCTTTGCGTAATACCCAGGTCCAGGTTATAAGTGTATTCAGGTTTAATCTGTGGATTCGGAATGACCACTCTCTTCAAAGCAGTACTTGACTCAAACACTCTTGCCAGGTCATCAATATTCGGATGCCTGAAGCCCGAAGATAACCCGATCGTGAGCCTGAAATCCTCTGTTGGTAAATAAACAAGACCTAAATTGGCCGTAACAGCAAAGCTGTTTTGTTTAATTGAAGTAACGGGTAAATTGAAGAATGAATTGTCGTCAATTGCCGAATTAAGATTTACAAATTGTAAACGGATACCGTCATTCAGGATTAATTTTTCCTTCTCCGAAGGTTCGGAGGGACTCTTTTGGAGAGTCCCTTTGGACATTTTTAATAAATGCTGAGCATAAATTCCAAAGTAGTTCATCCTGTTATTACCATCCGGGTATCTCGAATCCAATTTAGAAACAGCGCCGGTTGTAAGATTGGTACTGGTCGCTGATGATGTGAGATCATTTAACTGGCCATCGATACCAACAG
>JAICPX010000488.1 GCA_025929635.1 Chitinophagaceae bacterium | reverse complement strand
CAAAGTCATGGATCGTCCCATTGAATCCGTGCTTATTTCCTTTGGGATCGGTTGTTTCGAACTGGTAACCACCGTGTTTTTTATTTTCCAGTTTCAGCACTTTCGTTCCCATCCACTGCTCAACAATTTCGGGATCTTCATATGCTTTAAAAAGCAATTCTAATGGCAAATCAAAATCTCTTGTGATCGTTAATTCCTGTTTGCCTTCTTCGGCTTGGATCTTCGTTTTTCGTTCCATGATCTTTTATTTTTTTGATTTGTATTTTTTCATCACGGTTTCCAGTTTGGTAAACCTGTCATCCCACATGTTGCGGAAGGGTTCGATAAAGTCTGCGATTTCTTTCATTTTTTTTGGGTTGAAATGGTAGTAAACCTCCCTGCCGTGGTACTCCTGCTCAAGCAATTCGCATTCGGTGAGTATGGCAAGGTGTTTCGAAACTGTGGGCCGGGCCGTGTCAAAATTTGCCGCTATCGCACCTGCTGTCAGGGATTGTGTAGCGACCAACATCAGGATAGCCCGTCTCGTAGGGTCTGCTATGGCTTGAAAAACGTCACGTCTC
The DNA here is from genome assembly GCA_025929635.1 of Chitinophagaceae bacterium. GTDB lineage: Bacteria > Bacteroidota > Bacteroidia > Chitinophagales > Chitinophagaceae > VBAS01. The sequence goes on along the minus strand of JAICPX010000488.1, from coordinate 3,011 downwards.
AGGTTCATTGTGTAGCTATTTGGCTACAAATATATGTGTAGTTATTTGACTACACAAAAAAAATTTCGGGGCTATTGTCAGTGCCGTCAATTGCAGATTGTGAAATATGACATGTAAATTCTGTTATCATCCGTTGCTTATTTTACCAATCCGCTCATAAGATATGCCGAAGGGAGACTTCGACGACCGTCAGGATTGGGGCATTGATGCAGATTGCCTTAGAATGTTACCGATTATTTCTCCTTCGCAATAACGCCTGTCTTCTTCTTAAAAACTTCCCACTCTTTCATCATCTCACCGAATTTTTTTGGATTTGATTTTGAAAGATCGTTTGATTCGCCAAGATCTTCTGCAAGGTTATACAGTGCAAAGGCAGTTTCGTCAAAAGGATAACTGATATTTGTGATCTTCCAGTCTCCTTTTATGAGCAGGCATTGTCCATCATGTTCCATTCCAAAAATATAGTTGCGATCATGGACAGCGTCGATCTTCCCTCTAAGAAATGGAAGACAGGATTCACCCAACATCGGTGCTACTTTTTTTCCATTATAGGCGCCGGGATATTTTATACCTGCTAACTCAAGCAAGGTCGGCGCAATATCCATTACCGTAATGAATGTATTTTGAAAACCCGGTGTCCTCTTCACCAGTTTTCCGGAAATGATCAGCGGTGTTACAATACCTCCTTCAGTAGAATAGTATTTAAATAATTTAAATGGTGCTGCGCCTGCCTGTGCCCATTGCGGTCCATAGGAAACAAATGAAGAAGCTTTACCCATGTTTTCATATTCATTACTGTAATGTTTCCGCAGGAATGGACCAAAGCCAGCGGGGCGATTATAGAAATCCTCAGCTGCCGCTCCGTTGTCAGACATAAAAATGATGAGTGTATTATCAAACTGTCCCGATTGTTTCAAATAATCTATCAGTTGACCGATACGGTCATCAAGATGTTCAACCATGGCGGCATATAACTCCATTTTTCTCGATTCGATCTTTTTTTCTTCCGGTGATAGCCCAGTCCATGGTTTGATCTCTGCATTTCGCGGTGGTAATTTCGCAGAGGAAGGAATGATCCCCATTGCTTTTTGCTTGTTAAACCGAATCACGCGAAGCGAATCATAACCCATATCATACTTTCCCTTGTATTTATTTAGGTAATCTGAAGGAACCTGTAATGGCCAATGCGGTGCGGTATAGGTGAGCATTGCAAAAAATGGTTTACCAGGTTGCCGATCCTTCATGAATCCGATCATTTTTTCCGTATAGACATCGGTTGAGAATCTTCCTTCCGGAAAAAGTACAACCTGGTTATCCTGCCGGTATTGCGGCGGCTCATTTTCAAATATCGGGTTGTTGTTAAAATGAGTCGCTCCCCCATTCAGCAACACAAAACTTTTTTCAAATCCTTTTGCATAAGGAATATAAGGATCCTCAAATCCCACATGCCATTTGCCCGTCATGAATGTCTGGTAACCGGCATCTTTTAATAACTGCGCAACCGTCACTACCCGATCGGTAAGATGGCCTTCATAACCAGGTTTCCCTTCTCTGGAAGTCCCGGTAACGGGAAACATAGAACCAACGCCCGCGACATGATTGTCATTGCCTGATAATAGCATTGCCCGGGTAGGTGCACAAAGTGGTGAAGTATGAAAGTTGGTAAATTGAAGACCTTGCTTTGCGAGCAGATCTATGTTGGGTGTTTTTATATCGCCACCATAGCAGCCGGGATCAGTATATCCAAGATCATCGGCAACGATCAATAAGATATTCGGTTTATTATCTTGTTTAGATTGACCATAGATGTTGTTATTGATAATAGCAAACAATACCAAAATGACCAGGATTATCTGATTTCGCATTTTTAATGGGGATTTAATGCCAGCGCTGAATTATTAGCTGGTCAAGTTAAACTTTTTAGATGGTGGGGAAGAACTGGTGCTACATGTCCGGAATTTCCGGCTCAACCAATTTTTTTAATTTTTCCAATGACTCCTGCCATCCCAAATAACACATATCTGCCGGTATCATTTCGGGAATACCTTCCTGTGTCACTTTCAATTCTGTACCGGCAGAAACTTTCTCAAGCCAAACCGAAGTGACCATCTCTCCCGGCAAATTCGGGTCATCAAATGAATCGGTGTACTTTAAGAATTCATTCGGTTTGAGTTCCAAAAATTTTCCACCAAAAGAATGTCCGTTGCCCGTGGTAAAATTAATAAAGCTCATTTTGTAACTCCCGCCAACTTTCGCATCCAGGTGATGAACGACGCAAAGGAATCCATAAGGCGGAAGCCAGGACGCCATGGCATTGGCGTCTGTAAACGCCCGATAAACTTTTTCCGGTGTGGTTTTAAGAACCCTGTGTAGTGTTACGCTGCTGGTTGACATATTAGATCTTTGAGTAAAGTTAAGTGTGCCTGCGGAGATCTATCGGAAGAAATGAATAAAATGTGGAGCCGCAGTGACACAGTTATGCACGGAGGCTCTTTGTGATTTTTTGTCCATTTGTGTCTCCACTCCGGGCTTGTTCGCAGACAGGATATAAGAAACTTCGCTGAGACGGTAATTCGTCAAGAGTTCCCGTTCATTCATCAATGTATTGACAAATCATTCTATTCAGGGCGTATCTTACTGAAGCTATAAACATACTTATCATGAAAAGCTTATTTGGAAAACAGCATCCTATCGTCCTGGTGGTTTTGTTTTTAACATGCAACGAATATCAGGCCCCGGGCAACACAAATCCGGAAAAAAAGTGTAGCGACCTTGAAGCCGGGCAAAAAGGATTTATACAATTAGTAACACAAGATGAACCGGGTGAGCCTTTGGTGATCTATGGAAAAATAATTGACCGGAAGACAAATCATCCCGTCAGCGATGTTTCTCTTTTTCTTTATCAAACCGATTCCTCAGGAATCTACCATGCTTCCGGCGGTTCTGACGACCAGGCCAGGATCAGGGGAATTGTACATACAAATGAAAGTGGCTGCTTCAAGATAAGTACT
>JAICPX010000212.1 GCA_025929635.1 Chitinophagaceae bacterium | reverse complement strand
AATCCACGGGCACGGGCCTGGGTTTAGCATTTGCGTTCACGGTATTCTCATTATTGATGATGTATAAAGCCATTTTTTCCCATTCCTGCACACGAACACAACCATGACTCAAGGCTCTTGAGTCATTACTAAAGAAAGATCGTTGATTGGTATCATGCAAATACACCGAATATTTGTTATTGAAATTGAACTTCAACACTCCCAGTGCATTATCATCACCGCTGCCCTGGATCACCTTGAATGGAATAGTTTTTTTATACTTCGACCAATTGATCGAATCCGACCTTATCTCTTCGTTCTTACCATTCAACAAGCTATATCCTTTTTTTCTCAGGTACCCGGTATCTTTTTTTAAGCCGGGTAATATTTCTTTCTCAATGATGCTTGCGGGGATCGTCCACTGGGGGTAGGTGATCATTTCTGAAACGGCACTGGTTAACACCGGGGTCCTTGTTACAGGTTTGCCTACGACTACTTTACTTTTTAGTACAAGTGTATCATTACTCATTAAGCGTAAAGTATAGGAAGGGATGTTCACCCAAATATACTTTTGAGGCATGGAGTCAGGCAGCATTTTATACCGGTCCATCGTGATCGCGATCCGCTTGAATTTCTCTTCGTCCGAAAGATTGAGCATCCGGATGGTCTGAGCGCCGATCCTTCCATCAACAGTGAGTCTTTTTTCTTTTTGATACTTTTTTATTATCGATACAAGTTGCAGCGAATCGGCATTTAACAAGGTAGAATCGATAAAGCCTGTTTCAAACAATCTTTTGACTACTGCCTGTCTCAATTCTTCGCGGTTCTTGTTTGGGAAACTTATTGGAGTCAGGGGTTTAAAATCAGCATTGGCAAGAAAATCTCTGACCGCTGTTTTCAGCTCCCTGTAGCCTTCATGCTTTGGTTCCAGCGGTGGAATAATAACGTCAAGTGACAATCCTGAGGCTGCTGCGTTGAATTTCGAGGAGAGAAATTCCCCGGTTAGTACCGAATCCCTGCGAAGTGTAATGCTGTCATTCGGCAGACGACCCAGTTTGATATCATGAATAATACGGATCAGGGCATCACTTAGCATTAAATCTGCCCGCGCCCAACTGGCGGCATCCTTTATCTCATTGTCAGCAGAAAACTTATTTTTTAGTGCCAGCAATTGATGTGAATGATAATCGCCTGGGAACAATCCATAGTACTTTGCATTTTCAATAAACAGCAAGAGTGAATCCCCATGCCTGAGCCATTTTTGAGAGCTGCTCCATTGTGGCATGAATGATTTTTGTTTGTAAAGGCTGGTCAGGATGGGTAGTTGATGAAGTATTGTTGAATCCTCAAGCCGTCCCTCTCTTGAATCAGCGTATTCAAGAAAACGCTTGATAAGTTCCTCCACTTTTGCATCCATTTGTTCCGGAGCCTGCACCATAACCTTCTCCGTCGGTTTGGTCTCTTCTTTACAGGAAACCAAAGACTGCCCACAAAAAACAATTGCGGCAGCAACCACCAGGTAATACGTTCCCTTTCTGAAAAAAACTTTGATAAGGCGGTTCATAGATTTTTTTATCCTAATTTTCCTCGCTGCAATTGGGCAAAATAATGAATCGTTCCTGGTATAAAGTAATCTGCTTTGTTATTTTTTCAACATGTTGTGCAAGTCACTCACACTCACAAATTTTAAAAGATTTTAAGGAAACAGGGAGCTTTAACGAACAAGAGTTATGGGTCAGGAATGAGCCTGAAAATGTCACGATAAACATCAATGCGCCGTTGCATTTTAACAAAAAAGGAAGAACTTTTCTTGTTCTTTTTGCCCTACCAAATGGCAACAACATTGAGTGGACAAAAGGAAAGAAATTGAAACCGGGCGATGATTGGCATTTTGATATTCAACATATCGCTGCCCAAACCAGGTTTGTAAGGAACCTCGATAAAAAGAATAATTATATCGTTGCTTATTTGATGACAGAACAAAAAAGCTGGCCAACATGGAAAAGGACAATTCAACACTCAAAAATCAAAATCAAAAACATTGTTGACAGTTTAGAATTGCGTTTTAAGGAGTACAGGCCCGGGATCATCTTAAATGGCCATAGTGGTGGCGGCAGTTTTATTGTTGGCTATCTGGATGCAGTTGAAAAAATCCCGAACAATGTCGAACGGATCGCATTTCTTGACAGCGACTATGGTTATGAAGATAGTTTACATACAAAAAAATTTGTTGAGTGGTTGCATCATAAAACCCATCATCTTTTTGTATTGGCGTACAATGATAGTATTGTCATCTTCAATGGTAAACAATTGGTAAGTGCCACGGGGGGAACCTGGTACAGAAGCCGGTTGATGCAAAGAAAGTTGTCGGAAACTTTTCTATTTAAAACTTCTATTGACACCTCATTCATAGATCATACGGCACTTGATGGAAGGGTAAGAATAATTCTAAAGGAAAACCCGAATGGATTGATCTATCATACCGTGCAGGTAGAGAAGAATGGATTTATTTTTTCTCTTTTATCAAATACTAAATTTGATAGAAGAAAGTACTTTACTTATTTTGGGAATAGGGTATATAAACAGTATATCCCGGAATGAACGTTCAATTATCAATGCTCAATGTTCAAAGAGAAAATTCAGCATTGATAATTGAGCATCGTACATTGAGTATTTTATTCTATGATCCGCGGGATCTTTTGCTCCAGCATCATAAAATCGCAAAGCACCAGCGCCGTCACCGCTTCCACGATCACCGGCGCCCGTAATGCTACACAAAGATCATGGCGACCTTTGATCGAGAACTTTTCAACCTGTTCTGTATCCCAATTCAGGCTTTTCTGTTCTTTTGGGGTCGATGAAGTTGGTTTTATTGCCAATCGAAATACAAGTTCATTACCATTGGTTATCCCACCCACTACTCCACCCGCATGATTTGTTTTAGTACGGCCGTCCATTTCCATAATGGCATCGTTGTGTTCACTGCCAAACATTTTAGCTGCAGCAAAACCGGTCCCGAATTCAATACCCCTTACAGCGGGTATGGCAAAAACGATATGCGCCAAAACAGATTCAACAGAATTGAACCATGGTTCACCTAAGCCCGCCGGTAAACCATTTACCCGGCATTCGACGATTCCACCTACCGAATCTTTTGCGTCGATCGCATTTTGCAACCCTTTTTCCAGATCTTTATTGCCTCCTATCTCAATAACTTCAGCGTGGATATTTAAACCTTTCATTAATTTTTTGGCGATCCCTGCAGCAGCCACAATTCCTGCCGTAAGTCTCGCACTAAAATGACCGCCGCCCCGATAATCTTCAAAGCCGCCAAACTTCTGGTGAGCTACCCAATCTGCGTGCCCGGGTCTTGGTATGCTTCTTTGCTTCGTATAATCTTCGCTACGGATATTTTTGTTTTCAAATAAGATGGTAATCGGAAATCCTGTTGTCTTTCCATTAAAAACACCACTCTTGAAAATTGGAAAATCTTCTTCCTGTCTTGGGGTCGTTCCTTTATGTTTGCCTCCTTTTCTTCTTTCCAGGTCCGCAGCCAGATCCTCCGGTGATAATGATAGACCGGCCGGGCAACCATCAATAGTTATTCCTACACATTCGCCGTGCGATTCACCAAAAATGGAAACTCTGAATATTTGACCAAATGAATTCAAGTTATTTGGAATTGATTAAAGATTGATCATATCAAATGGTAAAGATACATTGGCGCCAAGGCTTTTCAAATCACTATAAAAATCGGGGTAAGATTTATTAACTGCCATTGCTTCGTCGATCACTGTTTCACTATTTGCTCCTAATGCCGCAACTGCACAAGCCATCGCAATACGATGGTCATGATGAGAGTGAAGGTCGGCGCCCTTAACAATTCCCCCGCCATGGATGATCATAAGATCATCATCCAGGTCGATTCTGACTCCCATTAGATCGAATTCATCCTGCAACGTCACAGCCCGGTTACTTTCTTTATACGTTAAACGCCTGACACCTTTGATTTTTGTTTGGCCTTTACAATAAGCAGCTAATGCAACCAATGGGGGAAAGAGATCAGGACAATCTGTTGCGTCAAATTCAAAACCACGCAGCCCACCCGGATGAGATTGTATCCCTTTTGCTTCCATTGCAATTGATGCATTTGCACTCATCATTGCATCCATGATCCTCCGGTCGGCTTGTGTCGAGGACATATTAAGTCCCCGCACAGTAATTGAACCAGCAATCGCTCCGGCGACGAGAAGAAAAGCTCCACCGCTCCAATCACCTTCTACTGTGTACTCGTGAGTCGTGAGTCGTGAGTCGTGAATTGGCTCATAATGAAAAATGAATTCCTTATAATTTCTATTCTCCGGAACTCGCATCCCGAATTGTTTCATTACATCAAGTGTAAGGTCGATATAAGGTTTGCTTTTTAGATCCCTAACCTTTATTGAAACTGTCGACCAGTTGGAGGCTTCAAAAGCCCCTCTCCCTTGGAAAGGGGTCTGGGGCGAGGTCGCTGCACTATACGCCATCAATAATCCGGTAAGGAATTGAGAACTCAATGAACCATCAACCTCAATATTTGCAGGAACCAATGGACCTTGAACAATGATCGGCAATTTGCCATCATTACTTTTTATTTTGACTCCTAGCTGCGGTAAAACCTCGTCAAAAAAATCCATTGGTCTTGTGACTAAGCTACCTGAACCATTTATCGTAATTTCTTTATCACTCAATGCAACTATAGGTGTAAACATTCTTATGCTTAACCCACTTTCGCCGCAATCGATAGTGAGTGGTGAGTGGTGAGTGGTGAGTGGGAAGCCCGAACTACCAATAATTAATTCTTCATTACCAGTGTCAACAGAAACCCCCAGCGTTCTAATGATGGTTAGCGCAACGCTATCATCGTTACTATGCCCTGGGTTAAAAATTGTGGTGGTCCCTTTCGTCAACAAGGCCGCAGCACAAGCTCTTTGCATTGAGCTCTTAGAAGCCGGGGCCCGGATAATTCCTTTCAAATGAGAAGGATGAATTGTTACTTTCATTGGATAGAATGCAGATTTATATGGTTATTATGATAAACGCTGATTAAATCTTTACTAATCTAAATTATCTTAACAAATCGGCGTTCCATCAAATTTCATTTATAATTTCTTCTAATTGTTTTAATGGAATTAACTTCACAACCCCCTTCCCTATTTTCTCCAGCATCACATAGTTCATTTCTTTTCTTTCCCGCTTCTTATCCATTTTCAAAACCTCAAAGACTTTTTGTTTATCAAAATCGGCAAAGGTTGGCAGCTCATACTTCGATAGAAGATTGGCAACTCTTGCCGGCTCTTTAAAACCGACGAACTTTTGTGAAATTACTGAAGCATATGTCATACCAATTGAAATTGCCTGCCCGTGTGATAATTCATATTGATTCTCCAAGGCATGCCCCAGCGTATGACCAAAATTCAATAACCGCCTCTCTCCTTTCTCAAACTCGTCATTCTGCACCACCTTGGTTTTGATGATCGCATTTCGTTGAACCAAATCGCAAATTGACGTCTTGCTGTTTTGATACTTCTTAACTGTACTTGTTTCTAATTCTTTGAACATTGATGCATCTTTTATTGCGGCATGTTTGATGATCTCTGCAAAGCCATTCTCCCATTCATTTTGTGGCAATGAATTCAGGAAAACCATATCATGCAATATAAATTTTGGTTGGCGAATAATCCCCACCATGTTCTTATAAACTCCAACGTCAATTCCATTCTTACCACCAATGGAAGCATCCACCATGGCAAGCAACGAGGTTGGAATAAAGCCAAATGAAATTCCCCGCATATAAACCGAAGCCACATAACCCGTAATATCTGTTACCACGCCTCCTCCTACTCCCACCAATGTTGTCTTTCTGTCGGCTTCCATTTCTACCAGCTGGTCTATAATTTCATCCACCGTTGATTGAATCTTATACTCCTCGCCCGGTTTCAGCACAATACAGTTCCAGTTCTTAAATCGTTTTGTATGCGCATTGTAAACATTTTCATCCGTAATGATGAGCGTATTATCCTTGTCAACAATTTCTTTTAAATGAGAAATGCCTCCTGCGAAGTAGTAGTCTACCGATGAATTTGAAAATTTATAGGTTAGTTTCTTCATACCTACGGCCCCTAAAGGGGAGTTATTGACATTTAATAATTGCCGAATAGAATTCCTGAACGTACAAGAGTGCGACGCAACCTAAGCTCAATCAGGGAACAAATGCTGGTATCAAAAAACCACCCCAAATTCCTAAAGATGTCAATTCACATAATTCGCCCCTCTAAGGAGGGGATGCGCACAACTCACCACTCACCACTCACATTTTCACGGTCTCACGTTTCACCTCATGAATTCATGATCTTATTCTGATGATTGATACTCTCCATATGCACCGCATCAAAATATTTGGTGATAAATTCACGACTCAACCCTAATGCATCACCTTTTTTAAATGCCCGATCCAGTATCTGGTTCCAGCGACTGGTCTGTAATATCGTTACGTTGTTATTCTTTTTGTATTCCCCGATCTTATCTGCGATCTTCATCCGCTGCCCAAGCAATTGTATCAGCTCATCATCGAGGTGATTGATCTGCTCACGCAGTTTCTCCAACGCGGTGATGAATTCTTTTTCTTCTGCAGTCTCATGACGCCATTTTATGTTGTCAAGCATTTCTGCCAGCTTTTCCGGCGTCACCTGTTGCTTGGCATCGCTCCATGCATTGTCAGGATCAATATGACTTTCGATCATCAATCCATCAAAATCAAGATCGATGGCCTTCTGTGCAACATCCATCAGTATATCACGTCGCCCACAGATATGCGAAGGATCATTGATGAGCAGCAACTCAGGATTCCGGCGTTTCATCTCGATCGCGAGATGCCACATCGGCGCGTTACGAAATTCAGTATTACCGTATGAAGAAAATCCGCGATGGATCAGCCCGATCTGTTTGATACCCGAACGGGCAACACGTTCAACAGCACCTGTCCAGAGTTCAAGATCAGGATTGATCGGGTTCTTGATCAGCACCGGCACATCAACACCACGCAATGCATCGGCTACTTCCTGCACGCTAAAAGGATTCACCGTCGTCCTCGCCCCGATCCACAATACATCGACATCAAAGTTCAATGCATCCTGCACTTGTTTGCCGGTTGCTACTTCGACAGTTGTAGGCAATCCGGTTTGCTTTTTTGCCTGCAATAACCAGGGCAATCCTTTTACACCGATACCTTCAAACATCCCGGGCTTTGTCCGTGGTTTCCAGATGCCGGCCCGGAGGATATCAACCTTGCCGGTAGCGGCAAGGCGTTGCGCAGTCTGGAGTACCTGCTCCTCTGTTTCAGCACTACATGGCCCGCTGATGATCAGTGGTCGTTTCGCCCAGGCTTTCCCGGCTGTATCTTTCATTGTTTGTTCGACTGTTTGCATTCTAACAAATTTATGCCCCCTTCCCCTAAAGGGGCGTAAGGAAGCGGTTTTATTTATGTAATATTTTTTATGCCGTCATTTCGAGTATTACTTTTTAGCTTTTGTTCCGTCGCACGCTTATACGGACAATACTCTTCAACTTTTTTTAGACCCTTTTCCCTT
>JAICPX010000703.1 GCA_025929635.1 Chitinophagaceae bacterium | reverse complement strand
TGGAAGCGCTGCTATCGCGGCTCAGTATGGGATGGGACTTGCAATCGCAAAATTTATTAATGGTAGCGCACATCCCGAGATGGCGGCAACATACCGCAGAGCATTTAAACCATCAGAGCAATTCCAGGAACCACAGATCTTACTGGCAATATCAGTGCTCTGTGCCGAAACAGAACAAAAGGCAAGTGAAATGCGGAAATTGATGGACTACCGATTGCTACAATTTGAAAAGGGAAACTTTGATAAACCCGGAACTTATGAGTCGATCAAAGACTATCACTTTTCACCTGATGAACTGGCGAGGATCAGTTACAATAGCGGACGCATAGTGTCCGGAACGAAAGTTCAGGTGAAAGAACAGTTGTCTCAGCTTGGAAAAGATTTTGATATCGACGAGATTATGGTGACCACAATGACCGACAATGAATCGGACAGAAGAAAATCTTTTGAGTTACTGGCTGAAGCATTTGAATTGGGTAAATGACCTTTAATACCCTATAAGGATGCGGGTGATATACCAAATGAATTATCTTTTTTAAAAGGAGTTATGAGAGCCATTACCAAGGGAAAAAGAGACAATTCCGGGTTGGGTCACAGGATTTATAAAAAATAAATATCAACATTTAATACGATTGGCACATCTTTAGCCGTTTATGAATCGGTTTTTCATAGGATATTGGATTTTAAAAACGGGGCTGGATTTTTATCCTGGCCCCTTTTTCTTTTTTGACCCGCGTACCAACATCCACAAAACAGCTTAGATGTTGCTTTAAACGATTTTTTATTCTTATCCATTATAGCTATGTTGATGTAAATAACTTTTGAGCATTCGTAACACAATAATTTACTGTCAACATTAATTACTGTCAACTTTCTGTGGAATTGTGGAAAAAACGCCACTAATCCCCTCCTGAGATAGCCGCCCACTTCGTTATGACGAGCCCTCCTTTAAATTTTTTTACCACCTGGAAAGCTCTCCTGAAGAAATAATCGATGAACTTTATCGAACGTCTCATTTTTGGCCCCCGGGATATTAGGGTAATTAAAATTATTTGGACTCTAGCAAAGTACAATGAAGTCTTACTTACCAGTTGAATAAAATCCTAGCTGAACCGGCTTTTTACCTCGTTATTTCAGTTTCTTTGGAAATGATTAAAGCGGTACTTCTATACTTTATAATTACCTGTTTCACCCCGATTAGCTACACCCAGGTTACCCCGGTACGCTTTAGGGATTTCATTTTTTCTAATTTAACGATCGAGAAGAACCTCAGCTACTCCTCAACCATTCCCGCAGCGCGTAAAAGCAAACGTTACCGGTTCGACTTATACCAGGCTGCCGAAGACACTTCCACCAGCCGACCGCTTATTATCTGGATGCATGGTGGTGGCTTTAAATTCGGATCCAAAAAAGCAAAGGGCATCAGGATATGGAGCAGCAACTTTGCGCGCCGTGGTTATGTATGTGCTGCGGTTAATTATCGCCTGAGCAAAAAAAATCCCTTAAAAAATT
>JAICPX010000625.1 GCA_025929635.1 Chitinophagaceae bacterium | reverse complement strand
AGTTAATGTTCAAGTCCCCGTAAGTCTGGCATTTCTGAAAAAACTATAGCACGTCGGCCCTAAGACTAAGTCCCAAAAGGCAAACGATTATTGAATTTATGCTCATCCCGCCGGCATCATAGGATTATTTATGGCAGCCGGTAGTAGCTTTTTTGAAACTGTAAAGTAAGGCTCAGACAGGCGCTGAAATAGCAAGCAATAACATTGAAGCCCTTTTGCTGTTTTAGCTAGGATGGATTTAACAACGCAGATCGTCTGGCTCTTTATATTAGCAATTCCTGTCGCCTGTATTGCCTGGACGGTAACGCATGAAGAAGTATTCCGCGAGCCCCGGGAATACTGCGTCAGAAAGTCAGAATCCTGTAGAACGATTGCGGAGAGAAAATTTTTTTATTTGTTCACCTGCGAATATTGTTTCAGCCACTATGTAACGGTCTTTATACTGATGATTACACATTTCAAGCTGCTGCTTGATAACTGGGCAGGTTATGTCATTGCAGGCTTTTCAATCGTTTGGATCGCTAATTTATATATGAGCATTTATGCCTTCATACGGATCGACATAAAAAAGGAACGAATTATTACTAAGAAGGAAGAGGAGAAATTGGACTAAACTCCGTTGTTTACCATTATTTTTGAAACCAAACATTCTAAACATTTGTGGCTTCACAAATGAATCTTGTTGATATCTACTGTCGTATTAGGTAAACAATGAATAATCAAAGACATTATGCTGCGGCTATGTCAGCTTTCGTTATCTGGGGATTTTTTTCGATCCCATTGCGAGCTGTCGAGGATTTTACCGCGGGTGAAATTTTGTATTTTAGGATCCTTTTTTCTTTGATAGCGCTGTTGATAATCATTCTAGCCTTTAAGACAAAGGACCTTCAACAAGATTGGAAACGGCTTATAGCGTTGCCACGCGAACAAATACGAACTACGGTGTTTTTAACGCTCGCCGGCGGGGCACTGCTTGGTGTTAATTGGTTAACGTTTATTTACATAGTAAATGACATTAACGTAAAAACGGCTTCATTTTCCTACCTTATTTGCCCAGTCATTACTGCAATCTTGGGCTATCTACTCTTGCAGGAAAAGTTAAATATAATTCAATGGGTCTCGGTTGGACTATGCGCAATAAGTTGTCTCTTAATCGGGTTAAGTTCAGCATTGGAGCTTTGGTATAGCGTCTTGACCGCACTTACTTATGCCCTGTATCTCATTTCGCAGCGAAAAAATCAAGGTTTTGACAGGATTATAGGGTTGGGTGTTCAGGTTATTTTTTGTTTTGTCATGCTCAGCTTCGTGCGTGGATATCTTGTTGACCGGGTCCCCACATCCCCTCATTTCTATGGAGTTGTGCTGATTATAGCTGTATTTTTCACCATACTTCCACTTTTTCTTAATCTGTTTGCTCTAAATAAAATCAATTCAGCCACAATTGGAATATTGATGTATATTAATCCACTTATCAATTTTTCCATTGCCTTGATAGTTTTTAAGGAGCATATAAGTATGCTTCAGGCCATGGGTTATTCCATAATAATTGTCGCGCTGATACTGTTCAACTACCCGAATATGCGAAAGATTCAAGCGGCAGCTTCGCTAAAACGAACCCATTGACTTTTAAATCTTACTTTTAAAATTCATTAGGTCGATCATCAGGTTGAATGCATCCATAGAGGATGGATTATTCAGTTTTAGAGGTTTTACAATATAGCCCGATATACCCAGGTCTTTGGCGGCCATGCGATCTATCTTCTCGTCTGAGGTTGTGATTATAAAGCATTTCAAATCCTTCCACTCCTCCATTTTTCTTATCGCGGCGAGAAATTCAAGACCATTCATTTTGGGCATGTTGATGTCTATGAGTACAAGATCAGGATCCCAATCGCGGGATCTTTCCTTGTCATTTAAGATTTGAAGTGCGTCTTCTCCATTTTTAGCGACGACCATATTGTTTAAAATATGCATTTTTTCAAGCGTGCGTTTTATATCAATGACATCAAGGTTATCATCTTCCACAAGCAGGATGTTTACGACTTTGTCCATAGTATTTTATTTAGGCCACGTGAATGAAAAAATTGCTCCTTTTCCAGCGTCTGAGGTAACATGAATCTTTTGATTTCTGTCGTCCAGAATTTTTTTTACAATTGCCAGCCCTACTCCTGTGCTTTCCAAGGTATCGCGCTCTTGGAGGGTCTGGAAAATT